>JAYVVY010000293.1:0-9893 GCA_043786575.1 Ilumatobacteraceae bacterium | reverse complement strand
CGCCCGTCGGGCACGTCGATCTGGGTGGTGTCGCCGGTGACGACCACCTGCGACCCGAAGCCAATGCGGGTGAGGAACATCTTCATCTGCTCGGGCGTGGCGTTTTGTGCCTCGTCGAGAATGATGAAGCTGTCGTTGAGCGTGCGCCCGCGCATGAAAGCCAGGGGGGCCACCTCCACCGCCTGGCGCTCGAGCAACTTCTGTGCGCCCTCCAGTTCCACCATGTCGTAGAGCGCGTCGTACAGCGGGCGAAGGTAGGGGTCGATTTTGGCCATCAGGTCGCCGGGGAGAAAACCCAGGCGTTCGCCGGCTTCGACAGCCGGACGAGTGAGGATGATGCGCTGCACCTTCTTGGTCTGCAATGCGTGCACGGCCATTGCGACAGCAAGCCAGCTCTTGCCGGTACCGGCAGGGCCGAGGCCGAACGTGATGACGTTGCGCCGGATGGCGTCGACGTAGCGCTTTTGCCCGGCGGTCTTGGGCCGGATGGGCTTGCCTTTCGCGCCGCGCATGATCTCGTCGGTGAGCACCCTGCTGGGACGCTCGTTGTCGCGCATCATGTCGATGCTGCGCCGGATGGTCTGCTCGTCGAGGTGCTGCCCCTGCTGTAGGACCACCACAAGCTCCTCGCAGAGGCGCCCAACGATCTGTGCCTGCGGCCCGCCCACGTGAATCTCGTTCCCGCGGACCACCACCGACGCGTCGGGAAACGCAGCCTCGATCATGCGCAAGTGCGCATCGCGCTGGCCGACGAAGGCGGCCATCAGGTGCGCGCCGGGCACGACGACGGTGTACGGCTGGGCCAGTGCTGTCATTCGGAGGGGCCCGACGGGTGGACTCATTTGTAGACACGGTAGCGAACCGGGCGCCGTTCCCGGTGCATGAATCCGTTCATCGCCTCATCGAGAGTGGCGCCTCGAGTAGCCGAGTGGCATCGGAGTCCGCGGCCGCAGAGAAGTCGACCGCGAAGTAGTGCTGCGTCTCGAGGTGATGCACTGGCGCCTCGGCGGCGACGGATTTTGACAATCGCGCCATCATCTCGGCGAAACCACCAGTGGCCTCGGACTGATGCATCGCTGGCGAGTCGAACACGAGGAGTGCTCCCTCGGACGCCTCCAGTGCAAGCCCTTCCTTGGCGAGGCGGATGATCGCACCCTTTGCCGCGTGAGCAGGGTGAATCACCAGCCACATGATGTAGTGCACTACCCCGCGTCGCATATGGTCGGGGTAGTGAAGCTCGAAGTACGCACGACTGAGGTACCGGGTGCTGCCGATGTCGGTGGCCACCAACGACATGCCGACAGGCATGTTGTCGTCCCACAGCACCCACAGGCGATTGGTTGGGTCGGCGATGGCCGAGTCGAACTCGCTGCGGAACAGCATCTCGCGAGTCACCGCCTGTTCGGACACACCGCTGTATGCAAGGTCGTACAGGTTCCACAGTTTGTCGGCCAGCACAGTGTCGACGACATGCGTGTGACGAGTAACGAACACTTGGCGCCTCCTTCATCTGGCTGTTCCACTGACCTGCGACTGACCAACGACGTTCCAGGGGCGAAGGCGCTACGCGCCGCGCGTGGCAAAACACCCCTTGCGCGAACACCCTGCTCAGGGAGTATCATAAGTTTTCTATACATGCCGCGGGTGGATACCTCGTCCATCCCGCGGAGTGGAGGCGCATGAAGCGGGTATCAGCTCTCCTGACGTGGCGGTATTTGGCGATCGGTGGCATCGTCACTGTTCTCGCGCTCGTGCTGCCCTCGGCGAGCGTGCGCGAGGCGCTGTACCTGCTTGCCGCAATCCAGTTGGCACCACTGGTGTACTACGCGTGGCGGCGCGGCCAGATCCCTGCCCGCATGGCCGGGTTGATCGGCGCCGTTGGCCTGCTCTACGCACTTGCGCAAGTGGTCTCCGGTGATGGCCCCACCTACGAAACACCGCTCGCCCTCGCCCTGGGCCTTTCGGCAACCGGTTGTATTCTTGGCAGTCTTGCCGTCTTGATACGCGGTCAGGGCGAAAACGCACACCCGGGCCTGCTGGGGGACAGCATCATCGTTGCCCTCGGCAGCTGGATCATCAGTTGGGCAATCTTGGTCCAGCCAGTCGTGAACAACGCGAGCACGACGGCCTGGACCACCGTGCTGTACGGCCTCTACCAGCCCAGCGGCGCAGTCATCTTGTTCCTCGTGCTCGCGATTCTGTTCAACAACTCTCAGCGACCCGCGGCGATGTGGCTGTTGGCCATGGGGCTCACCTGCAACCTTATGGGCGACCTGTTGTACGCCCTGATCGACGCTGGCCACCTCACCGCCGGCGCCGAGCGATTTGCCCTGCCGCTCTACATCGCTGCGTACTTCTCCGCAGGTGCAGCGTTCCTGCACCCCAGTATCGCCAACATCGGTCAGAGCTCCGTCGCACCAGGCCGGCAGCTGACCGGTCGCCTCGTCGTGACAATCACCTCGCTGGTGCTTCCTGTCATCGTGCTTGCCGGCACCGCCCCGAATGACGGCACCGACAAGGTCGTTCGTTCGCTCTCCGCCCTCATTCTCGCCTCGGTCGTCACGCTGCGGGTGGTGATGGCGGTCCGCGCCAACAACGAGGCGCAGGCAGAACTTCTGCACGGCGCGCAGACCGACCCGCTCACCGGCCTCCCCAACCGCACGGTGCTGCTCGAACGGATCAACGAACTACTCGGCAACTCCTGGAGCCAGGAGCAACACCCCACGCTGTTCTTCGTCGACCTCGATCGCTTCAAGAACATCAACGATTCGCTGGGGCACGCGGCAGGCGACGAAGTCCTGGTCACGGTCGCCCGGCGGCTGATCAACGCCGTGCCTGAGGGCGCGATGGTCGCCCGGCTGTCTGGAGATGAGTATGTGGTGCTGGACACCACCGCCAAGTCGCCAGGTGCCGCGCTGGCGCTCGCCGAGCGGATGCTTGCCGTGTTTCGTGAACCGCTGGCGCTCAGCCAAGGCGACGTGTTTGTCACCGCCAGCATCGGTGTTGCCAGCCTCAGCGCGACATCCAGCACCTCACCCGAAGACTTGGTGCGCCACGCCGACACTGCGATGTACCGGGCCAAGGACGCCGGCCGCAACTGCCTGGCCGTGTACGACGAAAGTATGCACGAGCGCGTCGCACACCGGCTGGCCGTCGAGACCGCGCTCTATCGAGCGCTCGACCGGCGCGAGCTACGCCTCTTCCACCAACCGATCCTTGATCTGCAGTCCGGCGATGTTGTTGGTTTCGAAGCACTCATGCGTTGGCAGCAAAGTGATGGCACCATCGTCTCCCCCGCCGAGTTCATTCCGATCGCGGAAGACACCGGCACCATTGTGCCCATCGGTTCGTGGGCATTGCTGGAAGCGCTCAGCCAGCTGCGTCGATGGATTGACGACGGCGTCTGTAGCCCTGCGGCAACCATGTCCGTCAACGTCTCACCGCGTCAGCTCAGTGACCCCAACTTCCCTGCCATCGTCAGCGAAGCGCTGACGCGGTCCGGCGTCTCACCGCAGCTGTTGTGGCTGGAAGTCACCGAGAGCATCATGATCAGTGAGCCCGAGCTGGCATTGGCCACGTTGCGCCGGCTGCGTTCACTTGGCGTGCGCGTGGCACTCGACGACTTCGGTACCGGGTATTCGTCGCTGTCGTTGCTGCAAAAGTTTCCGCTGCAGCGCATCAAGATCGACAGGGCCTTCGTGCACGGCGTCGCAGACAATCCCAACGATCGAAGCCTGGTGCGCACCATTATCGCCATGGGTCGCTCGTTGGGTCTCGACATAGTGGCGGAGGGCGTGGAGAGCGTGCACCAACTGCAGGTCCTCAGCGACCTCGGCTGCACCAAGGCCCAGGGTTTCCTGATCAGTCACCCGGTCCCCGCCGACGCGATGCGCAGTACCGTTGCCGCGCTCGAGCGGCTTGGCCAGTTCCCCGGCCTGCGCCCCAGCGTCGGCGCACCATCCAACTGACACGTCGGATGGATCCGGAACGCGGCGACAGTCCCGACGACGACATCCGTCTGCTTGGCCGCGTGCTGGGCGATGTCATTGCCGAGCAAGCCGGCGCCGAGGTCTTTGAGACCGTCGAGCGCGTTCGGAAGCTGGCAGTCGATATGCGCAGAGGTCGCATCACTGACGAGGCGCTCCTTGGCGGCGCCCTGAGCGGCCTCGATATCCCCACCTCGCTGCATGTCATTCGTGCGTTCAGCTGGTTCTCTCTCCTGTCCAACATCGCACAGGACGTGCACCAGTCGCGCCGGCGCCGTCACCACCGCTCCATCGGCTCGCCGCCCCAGGAGGGCACCATCGCCCATGCGATTGGCATCGCCCAGTCGACTGGCAGTCGACCAGACGAGATAGCGGGAGTGCTGCGCGGCGTCGAGGTCAGCCCGGTTTTCACCGCCCACCCGACCGAGGTTCGCCGCAAGACAATCCTCGATACCCAGCGGCGAATTGCGACAATGCTTGACCAGCGCGGCCGCCAGCGGCTCGACGCCGTCGAGCAGGCGGACTGGGACGCCGAGCTGCGAATGCATGTGCTCACGCTGTGGCAGACCGCACTGTTGCGGCTGTCAAAGCTCCGTGTGCGCGACGAAGTCGACGATGCTCTTCGGTACTACCAGTTGACGCTGCTCACCGAAGTTCCGCGCCTGCAACTTGATGTCAACCGCGAGTTGTCGCTGCTGTGCGGCCACGCCGTCGAGCTGCCAGCGCTGTTACGAATGGGTTCATGGATCGGTGGCGATCGCGACGGCAACCCGTTCGTGACTGCCGAAGTGCTGCAGTGGGCCGTCGAGCGGCAGGCCACCGTCGCGCTGCGCCATCACCTGCAAGGTCTGTTGCAACTAGGACTCGACCTGTCGTTGTCGTCTCGCCTGGTCACCCCGACGGCAGCGCTGCTGGATCTCGCAGAGGCCTCCGGCGACGACTCTCAGTTTCGTGCTGACGAGCCATATCGTCGTGCGCTGCGCGGCATGTACGCACGGTTGGCGGCCACCGCGCTGCAAGCGCTGGGCAGCGTGCCGGGCCCGGAGCCCATCGGCGTGCGGCAGCCGTACGCCAGACCCGAGGAATTGATCGCCGATCTTGCCGTGGTTGATGCATCGCTTCGGTCCCACGGGGCGGCAACCCTGGCCGACGCGCACGTCGCTCCCCTACGGCAGTCCGTCGCCAGCTTTGGCTTCCACCTCTGCTCACTGGATCTGCGTCAGAACAGCGAAGTACATGAGCGCACCGTCGGCGAACTGTTCGCCGCCGCTGGAGTGTGTCGGGACTACCTGGCCCTTGATGAGTCCGAGCGTGTGCGGCTGTTACGTGCGGAGCTGTCGTCTGCGCGACCATTGGCCAGCGCGTTCGTGGCGTACTCGGCCGAAACGCTCAGCGAGCTTTCGATTCTGCGCACGGCCGCCGATGCCCGTGATCGCTTCGGAGCGATGATCGTTCGCCACAACGTGATCTCGAAGTGTCAGTCGGTCAGCGATGTGCTCGAAGTCGCGGTGCTGTGCAAGGAAGCTGGGCTACTGCGCCCCGGTGCGGACGATTCGCTGGCGCTGGACATCGTGCCCCTGTTCGAGACCATCGACGACCTTGCCCACGCCGGCGCCGTGGTGGCCGACCTGATCGCGCTGCCCGAGTACCGGCGCTGGCTGGACCACAGCCGCGAGGGCCGCCAGGAAGTCATGTTGGGCTACTCGGACAGCAACAAGGACGGCGGTTACCTGGCTTCCAACTGGGCGCTGTACGAGGCCGAAGTCGCGGTCGTTGCTGCCACATCCGCAGCCGGTGTGCGGCTGCGTTTCTTCCACGGTCGCGGCGGCACCGTTGGCCGCGGTGGCGGCCCCAGCTACCTCGCAATTCTGGCGCAGCCCCGCGGCGCTGTGGATGGCAGCCTGCGACTGACCGAGCAGGGCGAAGTCATCGCTGCCCGCTACGCCGACGCTTCACTCGCCCGGCGCAGCCTGGAGGCGCTGGTGGCTGCGACGATCGAAGCCAGCCTGCCGCGCACCGAGCAGCACGACCCGCCCGCTGAGTTCACCGCAGCGATGGACGAGATGGCCGCACTCTCGCTGCGCCACTACCGCTCGCTGGTCTACGAGACGCCCGGCTTCGTGCAGCTGTTCCGCGAGATGACACCGATCAACGAGATCGCCACGCTCAACATCGGCAGTCGGCCCGCGTCGCGAACCCAGTCGGATCGCATCGAGGATCTGCGCGCCATCCCGTGGGTGTTCAGCTGGAGCCAGTGCCGGGTGATGTTGCCCGGTTGGTATGGCACGGGTACGGCCTTCGCCGCGTGGGTCGGCAACTCCCCCGAGCGCGAGGCGCTGCTGGCCCGCATGGCTCGTGAATGGCCGTTCTTCCGCTCGGTGATGTCCAACATGGGAATGGTGCTGGCCAAGACCGACCTCGGCATCGCCGCCTGCTACCGCGACCTGGCCAGCGACGGCCAGTTGGCGCACCAGGTCTTCGACCAGATCAGTGCCGAGCACGCGTTGTGTCTCGATTGGCTGCAGCGCGTCACCGGCGGCGGGCCGCTGGCAGACAACCCAACCCTGGCCCGCAGCATCAGCGATCGGTTCCCGTACCTCGACCCGCTGAACCACCTACAGCTCGACCTGCTGCGCCGATTCCGTGCCGCCGCGGCGACGACCAGCGACAACCCCTTAGATCCCAGTGATGAGAACCAACTGGTCAGTCGTGCTATTCAGCTGACCATCAACGGTCTTGCCGCCGGGCTACGCAACAGCGGCTAGCGCTGCCACACGCATCGTCAGCTGACGCGTCGTGAGCTGACGCGTCGTTAGCTGACGAGGTTGACGATGTCTCTCACGAGCAGCACGGTGAGCAGGCTCATCACGCACAGCACGATGGCGGTGAAGTGCCAGCGCCAGCGGTGATCGACGGTGAAGAAGCGTCGGATGGCGAACACGTCGCAGATCATCGCAGCCACACCAATGGTGATGCCGATGACGGGGCCGACGCCCTTGGCGAACCCAACGGCGGGCAGCACGAACGGCAGGATGACGTAGGTGAGCGTGCAGCGCAGGGCCGAGATCATCATCGACTTCTGGAAGGCCGAGTAGGCCGAGGCGGTGGTGACGCCAGCGGGGCGCTCGCGGATGCGCAGCAGCCGACGCATGGCCACATCGGCGCGTGAGCGCTGCACGGGTGGCCGCGTGCCGCTGAAACCGGCGGGGCATGCGGCGGCCGTCGCGGTGTGATCAATGGGGCACTTGGAGGCCGGCGCCGCGGCCACCGTCTCTAGCGACTCGGGGGTCTCGAGCAACACTTCGTTGCTGGTCATCGCGGGCGAGCGGTCCATGCCTGCACTCTAGAGAGCTGCAACCCCAAGTTGCGTACTTGCCAGGGCAGTCAGTCGCCGATAATCCACCTTGCCATTGGGGGCGCGGCCGATGGAATCCACAATCACCAGGTGCCGCGGCGCCTTGTAGTGCGCAAGGTGCGACTTGACGTGCTCGCTCAGCTCTTCCAGAACCGGCGTGTGGCCAGGGGTAGCTTCCACCACTGCACAAATGGTCTCGCCGAAGCGGGTGTTGGGAATGCCGACGGCCACCGCGTCGCGCACACTGGCATGTTGCTTGAGCGCTTCCTCAACTTCCTCGGGAAAGACCTTCTCGCCACCAGTGTTGATGCACACCGAACCACGGCCAAGCAGGATCAGGCTGCCGTCGTCGGCCACCTCGGCCCAGTCGCCGGGCACGCTCCACCGGCGCTCCTCGAAGATGCGAAAGGTGGCCGCCGACTTGACCTCGTCCTTGTAGTAGCCCAGCGGGATCGCCCCGCCCACCGCGACCAGGCCGCGCTCGCCCGAGCCTGGTTGCACACGCTGGCCGTCCTCGGTGAATACCACACAGTTCGGGCCCAGCTGGAAGCGCGCCGTCTGGCTGGCACCTCCGACGGTGGAGACCGAGGCACCCATTCCGACTGCCTCGGATGAGCCGAACGAATCGAACAGCGCAGCCTGTGGTAGGTGACGCAGCAGGCCCTCCTTGTTGTCCTGGCTCCACATCACGCCCGACGACGACATCATGATCACGCTGGAGAGGTCGTAGGTGTTCGGCTGGGCGTCGAGGTGCTCCAGCAGCGGCCCAGCGAACGCCTGGCCGACGATGATCACCGAGTTGACTTTGTTGCGCTGCACTTCACCCAGCAGCTCGCCAACGTCGAAGTGGCGCGAGGGAAGCGACACCACGCAGCCGCCAAGGTTCATCGCGATCAGGCTGGAGAACTGGCCGGTGCCGTGCATCAGTGGGCAGGCGGACAGCAGCACGAAGCCGGGGGTGGCCGGGTCCAGGCGGGCGGAGATTTCCTCCATCGTGGTGACAGGGTCGATGCCCAGCACAGCGTTGCCGCCAGCGCCAAGCACGGTGAACAGGTCGTCCTGGCGCCACATCACGCCCTTGGGCATTCCGGTGGTGCCGCCCGTATAGAGCAACAGCAGGTCGTCTCCGCTTCGGCCCCACGGGCCGCTTACGGGGCCTTCGACCTGGGCGCTCACAACGGTCTGGTAGTCGACTGCCCAGTCCGGGGTGGGTGCTGTGCCATCGGCGACGCAGTACCAGCGGCGAACTCGCGGCAGTTCGTGACGCACGCTCTCGATGAGGTCAATGAACGCGGCGTGAAAGACAACCGCTTCCGCGTCGGCATTGTCGAAGAGGTACACAATCTCGTCGTGGCCGTAGCGGTAGTTGGTATTGACCGGAGCGAAGCCGCCCTTGAACGCAGCGACGTAGGTCTCCAGGTATTCGGGGCAGTTGAACAAGTACGCGGCGACCTTGCTCTGCTGCCGCAGCCCGGCGGCCAGCAGGTCGGCGGCAAGCGCGTTGGCCCGCGAGTCGAACTGGCCCCATGTGATGGTGCGTTCGGCCTGCACCTGGCACGGCCGATCAGGCACGGCCGCCGCAACTGCCTCGTACACGTCCGCGAAATTCCAACCAGTCATCGACAAAGTCCCCCTGCGTAGTGCCCCGGCACAGCATGACAGCGTGAGGCAACGGCCTTCGAACGGAGCCGATCCACCCACGCCTTCCCCCAACCTGTCATGGGCGTGACCTCCAAGGCTGGTGGTCAAGGAGTGACAGGTTCGCAGAGGACCTGTTCGTGACGCAGCAGTTTCCTTCAACCTGTCATGGGCGTGACGTCCAATGCCGGTGGTCAAAGGCATGACAGGTTCGCAGTCACCTACGCTCGCTTCGTGGAGTCGATTGCGCTGGTGGCGGCTGGGTGGGCTTCGGGGCTCAATGCGTATCTCACCGTTCTCATCCTTGGCGCTTCCGGTCGCTTCGGATGGGCGGACACCCCGGCGAGCCTGCAAACCAACTGGGTTCTCGGGGCTGCGGGCACTGCATTCGTCATCGAGTTCGTCATCGACAAGATTCCTCTGCTCGACAGCATTTGGGACCTCGTGCACACGTTCATTCGTCCCGTCATCGGTGGCCTCACGGGTGCAGCCATTGCCGCAGGTCAGCTGGGACGACCGGCGGCATTCGCTCTCGCTGCCGGACTCGCATTGACGGGGCACCTCACGAAGACGACGAGCCGGCTGGCCATCAACATGTCGCCGGAGCCATTCACCAACATCGTTGCCAGTTTCGCCGAGGACGGACTCGTCTCTGCGCTGGTCGCACTCGCGACGGCCTACCCGCGCATCGCCGCGATCTCCGCCACCGTCGCTGCAGTCGTTGGCGTCATCATCGCCTTACTGGTGTGGAAGCTCGCTCGCCGCGGCTTGCGCAGGGTCCGGGCATGGCTGGACGGGCAACCGGTAGCGCGAAACAGCCTCTGACCGGGCGGACCCGGCCAGAGGCTGTGGAGGCGACGATGGGAATTGAACCCATGTGGACGGCTTTGCAGGCCGTTGCCTCAGCCACTCGG
>JAYVVY010000292.1:0-15801 GCA_043786575.1 Ilumatobacteraceae bacterium | reverse complement strand
GGTGGTGTGTTGCTGGACTCCACGGTACGCAAGCTGGCGTTCGCGCTGGACGAGTGGGACTACAACCTGATTGGCACGAGCTCCATTACGGACAGCTCGCGTTTGATCTCGGTGCGCAATGTCAGTGAGCGAGTCGCCACCGTGGCACCGTTCCTGTCGCTCGATGGCGACCCCTACCCGGTAGCGGTCGATGGTCGCATCGTGTGGGTCCTGGATGGTTACACCACGAGCAATCGCTATCCGTATGGCGAAGGCGCCGACCTCAAGCAGCTCGATGCCGGCAGCGGTTTGAATCACCCGTTGAATTACGTGCGCAACAGTGTGAAGGCCGTCGTCGATGCGTACGACGGGTCGATCAAGCTGTACGAGATGGACGCGACGGACCCGATTTTGAAGGTCTGGGAGTCCGCGTTCCCGAACCTCGTGCTGCCGCTGTCAGAGATGCCTGCCGAACTGCAGAGCCACCTGCGCTACCCCGAAGAACTGTTCCGAATTCAAACCGCGGCGTATTCCAAGTACCGGTTGGCGGCGAGCGAGTTCTTCGAGCGCAATGGAGCCTGGTCGGTGGCCCTCGCCGCTCCTGAGCAGACCAAAAACCTGCTGGACAGCACCGGCACCGTTGTTACGCAGGACACGGTTGCCCCCGAGACGGTGAGCAGCGATCAGTTCGCCTCCGACAGCAACTCTCCTCGCTTCGAGCCGTACTACACGATGTTCCATCCCGCCGGCGATGAGGCGGCGACGTTCCAGCTGTATCGCCCGTTCCAGCCCTTCAGTCCAAACGACCAGTACAAGAATCTTGTTGCGTACATGACGGCCAGTAGCGATCCGGCCACGTATGGCCAGATGATCGCGTACACGTTGCCCGACAACACTCAGGTTGATGGGCCGTTCAACGTTGGCGCGTCGATGGTCTCGTTCCCCGACGTCTCGGCATACGTGACGGCGAACAATCAGCAGGGCTCCACCGTTGAGCTGGGTGATCTACAGATGATGCCCGTATCCGGCGGTGTTTTGTGGTTTCGGCCGTTGTATGTGGAGTCGAAGGGGTCCGGGCAGCCGCTGACCAACAAGATGATCGTGAACTACAAGGGCAAGGTGGCGATGGGCGAGTCGTTCACCGACGCTGTTCGCCAGTTGTTCCCTGGCTTCAGGGCCAACATCGGCGACGTGCTCGGCGCCACCCCGGTGGACCCCGGCACCGACCCGGGCACCGACCCCGGGACTGAGGGCGCCACTGCGCAGGAGTTGCTGACGCAGGCGCAGCAGTTGTTCGACGAGGCCGATGCGGCGTTGGAGAACAAGGATCTCGCAACCTACGACGTGAAGGTCAAGGCAGCTCGCGAGTTGGTGGCAAAGGCGCTGGCGCTACTGGACACGTAGTCGGGGGCCGATGCGCAAGGCCGGCCCTAGGGCTTGCGCCGAACCTGCTCTGCCAGCGCGGCAAGGTCTTGGCGGAAGGCAATCTCGTAGCGGGCCTGCTCGGCCGCCAGGCGTACCTGCGACGTCTTCAAACTGTCGATCACTTCGTCGGTGACCGTGCTGCTGGCGATCTCGGTGCTGTGCGCAGCGAGCCCGTCAATGTCGCGGCCGAGCTCACTGACTTGGTTGGCGAGCTCGGTGCTCACCGAGCTGAGCCGCTGCTCGATAGCGGCTACCTGTTCGGTGGCCTGGCGAGTGGTGGTGTCGTTGCTGGCCACCCGCTCTGCCAGCTGCGCGATCTGGGCGGCGATGCCCTCGCTGCTGCCAATGCGGTCGGCGATGGCGTTGACCCGGTCGCGCAGGTCGGCGTCGCCGGTGGCGGCGAAGGCGGCGGCGCGGCGGTCCTCGGTTTCGTTGCTCAACTCGCTAATACGGTCGCGCAGGCTGCCCAGCTGCGCGCCGAATTCTGCCTGCGCGGAGACTCGCGCGTTGAGCTGGGCCAATTGGCTGCCGAACGCGTCGATCACTGCCACCCGCGCGCTGAGAGCGTCGATGCGGGCGATGGTGTCGTCATCCGGTCCGACCGGTAGAGCGGCAACGACGGCCTCGGCCGGTTCGTCGGCCCTCGCGGCCAGAAGGCCGACGCGTGCCTCCAGCTCGACGACTCTGGCAGCGTCTGGCGCGCCGTCCATGCGAGCGCTGAGCTGGTCGAGCCGCGCCAGTAAACCGGGGTCCGGAGCGGGACCTGCCTCCACCTTGGCGGCGAGCGCGTCGATTCTGGCGACCAGCGCTGGGACGGGGCTTTCAGAAACTGTGACGGGAGTTGATGGCGTTGCTTCGGGGCTGTGTGCCGTCTTGCTCGCGATGGTGGCTGCGGCGGTTGCCTTGGCCGCTGCGTTTTCGGCGTTGGCGTGAGCTGCGGCAGCAGTTTCGGCGACGACCTCCAGCTGCGCTTGCAGCTCAGTGACGCGGGTCCGCAGGTCGTCGGAGCCCGGGCGCTCGGTGACCATGGCGGTGGTGGTGGCGTCGAGTGCCGCGAGGCGTGTCTCGACCAGCGCCTTGGCCTGCTCGCTGGCCTCCAGCCGGGCCTTGAGATCCATCATTTCACTGCGTAGCGCCAGGAAATCTGTCGGGTCGACGGAGTACTTCTTGCCCTTCGACGCCTTGGTCGTACCCACCGTCGGCGACGACGGTTGAGGCGCCGAGGTTGGTACGAGCAGGTTCGCTGGCGCAGCGGCGGTTTCGGGGGCCGAGGACTTCGGCTTCTTGCTGAACAGTCCCATGAGCTTCTCCACACGCGAGGGGTTTACGATTGAGCATCGCTGCTCGCTACCGTACCGCGGCCGGGCTCCTGGGAGGTTGCCATGCCCTACAACCAACTCGATCGTGTGGTGCACGACGCCGATGCGCACATCATGGAGCCGCCCACCTGGCTGCGTGATCATGCAGACCCCGAGATCCGCGATCGGTTGCCCACGCTGGATCTCAGCGGTGGCAGCGAGCTGCGCCAGACCGGCCCTGTGGACGAGCAGCTTGCGGATCTCGACGCGACGTTTCAGAAGCTGACGGCGCGCCACGGCAGCGACGAGTACCGGGCGGTCGAAGCCGCCGAAATCATGCTGCGCAAGAATTTTGCGGCCACCGGTTCGTTCTTGCCACAGGATCGTTCCCGAGCGCTCGATCTGCTCGGCTTCGAGAGCCAGCTGCTGTTCAACACGTTCCACAACGGCCGCCTGTTCCACTGGGAGCACACCGGCGACATGGCCCTTGCGTATGGTGCTGCACGCGCTCACAACCGCGGCATGGTCGAGTTTTGTTCGGTGGACCGTCGGCTGTTGCCCACCTGTTACGTGCCATTGGCCGACTTTGAGATGGCGGCCGCGATGGCCGCCGAGTCGGTGGCGATGGGCGCCGCCGCGCTGCTCATTGCCGGTGGTTGCCCGGCTGGTCACTCGCCCTCACACCGGTCGCTCGATCGTGTATGGGCTATTGCGCAGGAGGCCGACATCCCGGTGGTGTTCCATGTTGGCGGCACCGGCGACCTCATCGATCGCGACTACTTCAACAACGGGCTCCCTATCCCACCCGACTTCCACGGTGGCGCAGAAAACTTCCGCTCGGTCGACTACATGGCCATTCCGTTCCCGCCAATGCAGACGTTGGCGACGATGGTGTTCGACGGCGTGTTCGATCGCTTCCCGGGTCTCCGCATCGGTGTCATCGAGCAGGGTGCCATCTGGGTGCCCAGTTGGATGCGGCAGATGGAGAGCGCCTTCGAGGCGTTTGGCAAGCACGAGGAACGCGTGCGTTCGTTACAACTGCGGCCCAGCGAGTACGTGCGTCGGTCGATGAAGTTCGCTCCGTACCCAACAGAGGACGTCGGCTGGATCATCGAGCAGGCCGGCCCCGAGACGGTGCTGTTCAACAGCGACTATCCCCATGTGGAAGGTGGTCGTCGGCCGATCGAACGTTTCGAGCGCAGCCTCGGCGACGCCAGTGAAGCGGTGCGTCAAGCGTTCTACTGCAACAACTTTCTGCAGCTGATGGGCGCCGCTGCCCGCCACCTGCAACCCGTCGGCTGACCGCGCCTCTCAGGGATGGCTGGTGTCGGCCGTTGCCAGCTCGATCGGCTCCGCTGCGGCCAACTGGTCTGACAACAGGTGTACAGCGTGCGCGCTGACGACGCCGATCAGTGCGAGCGGAAGCAGAGCCGGACTGACCAGCGAAGCCGCGATGACCGCAGCCGTCGCGGGTGCACGGAGGGAAGTCGCCATCGAGGCGGCCAGGCCGACGCCTACCGCAACGGGCATGGGAATGGACGGGAAGGCCAAGTGCAGCGCCAGGCCGGTTGCCCCGCCGATGAATGCGATCGGGAAGATTTTGCCGCCGCGGTATCCGGCCGCTAAGCACAGCGCAGTCGCCGCGACCTTGATGGCAATGGCAGCGATGACCGGCCACACGTGGATTTCATCCTCGATGAGGGACAGCAGTTCCGGAATGCCGGCGAAACGAACGTTTCCACCGCCGAGTACGTAGAGGACACCCAGGCCGATACCGCCGAGCGTCGTGGTGAGAATGACGCTGCGCGCATCGAGACGACGGGTGACTGGTCGTATCAGCCCGGTGACGCGGTCGACCACCAATCCGACGCCGCCAGCGATGACGCCGACCAGGACCGCCCACAGAAGATGGATCGGTCGGAACTCTAAGTAGTCCAGCGGCAGCCGGCCAACGGGTACTTCATCCATCACCTGCAGCGTCAACACGGCGGTCGCTCCAGCCGTCAGTGAAGGAAGCACCAACATGGTGATCGATGACAACGCGGCCGAGGGGATCAGTTCCATGAGCGGGATCAAACCTGCGATGGGGTTGCCGAACATCGCAGCGAGCAACGCACCGAGGCCGGCGGCTTTCACCAACGGCCCCATCGGCCCTGGGATGTGCACCCAGCGCGCCATCAACACCGAGATGCCCGCGGTCACCGGCAAGATGGCACCTTCGGGACCGAGCGAGGCGCCGAAGCACAGGCCGACCAGACCGACGAACAAAATGCCGAGCAGTACAGGAATCCGGTCATCGCCGCCGGCGAGAATGTTGTGACTGTCCGCCGGATGGGCGCCGCCGTGACCGGGTACCAGCAACAACCCAACACCGAGCACCAGGCCTCCCGCGGCCGTGAGTGCGATGACTTCGAAGTTGCTGGGGTCGTGCCCGATGACGGTGACCCACAAGAAGTGCTGTCCTCGGTGAATCAGCGCTTCGAAGCCAACGAACCCCAGCGCGATCAGGACGCCAAGCAGCGCACATACGGCTAACAGTCGGGCGACAGCGAAAGAGTCTGGGCGGTCGGGCACGGCGCCGACGATAGTCCCACCGACCCGGCGTGTCGGCCGTTGGACTCTGTAGCGTCGGGCGCATGTCTGGTAACCGTCGTTCAGGTGATGGCTTCATGCGCTGCTCTGACGGGCACACCCGGTGGGGTGTCTTCGGTGCCGCTGGCGTCGTTTTCGTTCTTCGCCCGATTGGCGTGCAGCCGTTGGTGATGCTGCAGATGCGCTCCGCATGGGCGCACGAGGGTGGTACCTGGAGCTGTGCGGGTGGCGCGATGGACGAGGGTGAATCCACCTACGAAGCCGCCGTACGCGAGGCCAGCGAGGAGGTGGGGGAAATCCCCGCGGACCATCATGAACTCGGTGAGTACGTGTTCGCCCCGGCGACCGACTGGAAGTACACGACAGTGGTGCTCGAGGTTGCTGAGCACTTTGGCTCGTCAGCCAATTTCGAAACGGATGCGGTTGCGTGGGTGTCACTTGACGAGGTGGAATCGTTGCCGTTGCACGCCGGTTTTGCCGCTGCCTGGCCGCACCTCCGTGCGATTGTCGAGTCGGCCGGCATTGGCGGCTCAGCGCGGACGTAGGCGCAGGCCGGCCATGCCGCCGTCCACCGCCAATGACGTGCCAGTTGTGGCACCGGCCAGCGGGCCGGCAAGGTAGAGCACGGCTGCTGCTACTTCGTCGGCCGTCACCAAACGTCCGGTCGGCTGGCGTGCTTCCAGCGCCGCTCGCTCCGCAGCTGGGTCGCCAGCGTTGTCCAGCAGTCGGCCGATCCACGGTGTGTCGGTGGTGCCCGGGTTGACGCAGTTGACGCGGATTCCCTCGTGGAAGTGATCGGCGGCCATCGCCAATGTCAGCGACAGCACGGCACCTTTGGTTGCGCTGTAGAGCGCGCGCTCGGGCAACCCGGCGGTGGCCGCAATCGAACAAGTATTGACGACGGCCGCGTGATCTGACCGGCGAAGGTGGGGCAGTGCTGCCCTCATGACGCGCACCATGCCGAACACGTTGACGTCGAACACGTGGTGCCATTCGTCCAATGAGTTGGTCTCAACGGTGCCTTGCGCGCCGATGCCCGCATTGTTGGCAACGATGTCGAGCCCGCCGAGTGCCTCGGCCGCGGCAGCGACAGCTTCGTCGGTGGACGCGCTGCTGGAGACATCTGCCACGAAGCCGATGGCGCCATCAGGCGCGCCGGTGGGGTCGAGGTCGAGCACCGCCACCGACGCCCCGCGTGCCAGCGCGGCAGACGCGATGGCGTGCCCGATGCCGGAGGCGCCACCAGTGACCAGCAGTCGTAGCCCGCCGAGATCGCCGAGGCTCATGGAGTGCGCGGCGGTTGAGCGGGGATGGCCGGGGGGTACAGCGGAATGTTGTGCTCGACCAATGACCTTCGGATGGCTAGGCGAACCTCGCGCATGGCCGCCCAATGCTTGCCTGGACGAGTGCGCACAGTGACGCGCAGGACGGTGCCACTGGCATCGACGCGCTCGACGCCCAGCACGGCCGGCGGCTGCAGCAGCACCTCGGCCACCTCGGGTACTTCGCTGGCGACTTCGATGCCCTCCTGCACGGCGGCCAGCGCATCGTCAATGTCGCCGTCGTACCAGATGGTGATGTCGACAAGACCCTGCGACCAACTGCGCGTGCGGTTGCCGACGCGCTGAATGACGCCATTGGGAACGTTCCACAGCGTTCCGTCTGCGCCGCGAACGCTCATCATGCGCAGCGTGAGTGACTCGACCGTGCCCACAGCCTCGCCAATGTCGACTTCCTCGCCGACGCCGCACTGATCTTCCAGCAAGATCACAAAGCCGGCGATGCAATCGCGCACAAGGCTCTGAGCACCGAAACCGACGGCAATGCCGGCGATGCCAGCGCCGGCCAGGAGTGGGCCAAGGTCGATGTTGAACACGCCGAGGACGATCAAGACGGCGATGGTCCACACGAACCACGACACGCACGCTCGGCTGACTGCGGCCAACGTAGAGGCCCGCGAGCGGTCGCGAGCTCCGATCACCAAGGCGCTGTCAGGTCGGTCCATTCCGATCTTCTGCATTGCCCCGTTGGCCAACTGTTTGCTGGTGGACAACCTGGTGACGAACGCGGACACGGCCTTGCGCAGGTAGCGGTTGAGTACCCACGCGACGAGCAGGACGATGACTGCCACCAGCGGGCGCGTGACCAACCAGTCCGACGCGCGAGCCAGCATGTGGTTGTGCGTCAGGTTCCAGGCACCCTCGCAAAACCATGTCGGGTGATCGGTGCACGCGGACTCCAGGCCCGGGTCTAGTTCTCCGACAGCAGCTGGCCAGTTCACGCGTCGGAGGTTACCTGTGCGTGAGCTGGCGGCGAAGCGACTGGCACCCGCGTCCGTTCAAAAGGCGTGCGCTACTCTCACCCTTCATGCCAACGGTCGTGGAGAATCCCCTCAATTGTGCGATGCCGACAGCACCGCTCTTGCTGGCAAAGTGACACCAATGACAGAACACTCCGCCGCCAGCGCACGAACCGAGCTGTTGGGCATGCTGTCGGCCATCAATCTGGCCTGGTCCGTCACTGGGCGCACGGTTGAGTTCATGACGGGTTTTGATTCGGGGTTGGAGGTTGGTGGCTTCGCCGTGGTCACCACGCCCGCTGGCACGACACTGTTGATGCAGGTGCATCACCTGCAGGTCCGCGAGCGGCAACAGGTGCAGGTCGACCTTGCTACCGACGAGATGAGCGGCCACGGCGGCGGTTTGGTGCGCAGCGCGCAGGTGGGCCTTGCCATCCGCTCGGTCGCCGGTACCGGCGATGTCGTTGCCGAGATCGGGCCAAACGGCGTTCGCCCGTTCACGCCGGTCGGGTTCACCGAGGGTTCGCTGGGAGTGGCACCCGACGACTACGTGGCGCAGCTGGTCCTGCATGGCATGGGCAGCGCGGCTGGTCTTCCGATCGGGCTGGCCGGTAGCGGCGACGGCGCCGCCCTCGTGAAGGCATCAGGTTTCTCGCGGCACACGTTTCTGGTGGGCCAGTCGGGCTCGGGCAAGACGTACGCCCTTGGCGTGATTCTTGAGCGGCTGCTGGTGCACACCGAGCTGCCGATGATCATCATCGACCCCAACTCCGACTTTGTTCACCTCGGCACGATGATGCCGCGCGAGCGGGTGGCGGCGCGCGGGAAGCCAGCAATGGATGAGGGGACATACGCAGCGTTGGCCGACGCAATGGCTGCGAGCGGCGAAGTTCGTGTCGCCAGCGCCGCCGGCGGCGACCTGCCGCTGCGAATTCACCTGTCTGATCTCTCCGTGTCCGAGCAGGCGCTGACACTTGGGCTCGATTCGCTGCGCGACGCCGACGAATACTCCGCGTTCATGGACGTCGTGGATGCGCTGTCGGCGGTTGGCCCGTACGGCCTTGACGGGCTGATCCAGCGCCTGCAGATGGACGACGACGAGTCGTCGCGTCGCCTGTTGCAGCGCATCCGCAATCAACGGGTTGCATCGTGGGCTGTATGGGCTTCGTCGAGCGAGTCGTCGTTGACAGCGTTGTTAGCAGCGCAGCGCGCGGTCGTGCTTGACGTCGGCTCGCTCGAGGACGCCCGTGAGCGCGCCGTTGTCGCACTTGCGGTATTGGGATATCTGCGGCGGCGTGACGAGCGGGCATCGGTGCTGCTGGTCATTGACGAGGCGCACAACCTGCTCTCACCCGATGCGGACAACGAACTACAGCGCACTGTTGCCGACTATGGCGTGTGGATTGCCGGCGAAGGCCGCAAGTACGGGGTGCACATGCTGGTCAGCACGCAGCGGCCGCAAAAGGTGCATCGCAACGTGCTGTCGCAGTGCGACAACCTGGTGCTGATGCGGATGAACTCGAAAGCCGACATTGACGAGCTGGGCAGCGTGTTCTCGCACGTGCCACGCTCGATGATCGAGGAGGCCAAGTCGTTTCATCAGGGCGAAATGTTGGTGGCCGGCCCTATCTCGACGACACCATTGCGGGTTCGTACCGCCGAGCGCTGGTGTGCCGAAGGTGGTGCCGACCTTCCCACAGGGTGGGCATCAACCGGCGCTTTGGCGACGAGTGTGATCATGGCGGCGGCAGCCGCGAACGAAACTACGAAAGATGGGCAGCGATGACGAATGAACCTGGGTCCACCTCTGGCGTCGATCTCGCCGACCACACCGCTCAAGGCGAAGCGAAGAGGACTCGCAAACACCTCGTGCGACGTACCTTCTCGGTGCTGATTGGCATCGTGGCGATCGTCGGTCTCATCGCCAGCGTCGTTGCAGTCTGGGCGCGCGGAGTGCTGTTCGACTCCGAGACCGTGGCCAGGGCGGCCGACACGGCGCTGCAGCAACCCGAGACCATCGATTCGATGGCGACGTATCTCACCGATCAGATCATGTTGGCCGTCGATGTGGACAAGTATGTCGTCGGGGTGCTGCCTCCTGCCCTCGACCGGCTGAGCCCGGCCCTGGTGGGTGGCATCCGAACAGTGGTGCAGAACCGATTAACCGTCCTGCTCAGTCGCGATGAGGTTCGCACCTTGGTGACACAGATCGTCGAGAGATCCCACGATCGGTTGATGCGATTGCTGCGCGGTGATGGAGGGGTCACCGGTGTGTCCATCAAGAATGGTGAGGTCTCGCTCAACCTGCTGCCGCTGCTCAGTCTCGGCCTGCTTGCGATTCAGGACTTGGGCGTGTTGCAAAGCGCCAACATTCCGGTGTTCACCGCCGATGGCGATCCGGCCGCGCAGCAGGCGGAGCTCAGTGCCGCCGTCGGTCGCGATCTGCCCGCCAACTTCGGCCAGCTAGTGGTGTATCGCAGCGAGAAGCTCAGCAGCGCTCAGGACTCGTTGGCGGCGGCGCAGGATGCGCTGGTTCTGGCGCGTCGGGCTCTGTGGTTGCTGCTGGCCATCACGGTGTTGGCGTTCGCGGCATGTATTGCGTTGGCCGTGCGCCGTGGCCGTGCCGTCATGGTGCTGTTGCTGGCCTCGGCGGCGGCAATGGTCGTGGTCCGGGCGATTGTGCGCCGCCTGAAGGCGGAGGCACCGTCACTGGTCACCGACCCAGGGGCGCGTGCGGCCCTGAGATCCACCGTCAACACGCTGTCGTCGGGTCTTCTGACCGCTGTCACTGTTCTTGCGATCTTGGGTGTGCTGGCCGCTATAGGCCTGTACCTCACTGGCGATAGCAAGCGTGCCGTCGCGTTGCGCGGTCGCGCCGACTCGGCTGGCAGCGGGCTGGGCGGACTTCTGGCGGCGCACGGCGACGTCGTGTCGCTCGTTGCGTTTGCGGCCGCCGTGATGGTGGTCTTCTTCGCGGGCATCACCATCGTCACGCTCATCGTTGCGCTGCTGTTGGGGGCGTTGGGTCTGTGGGCGATGCGCTCGACGTCAGAGGCGACCGTCACTCCGTGAGCGAGTTTGTTGACCGCGTTCGAGTTCGCGGTGAAGCTGCTGCAAAGAATGCGGAGGCTCGCTTCAGTGCGGCTCGCGAGCGCGGCGGTCTCGTCGACACCGGGGCAGCGCTGTACGAGCGCGATCGGGACTCGACCGCATCGGTGTTGGGCAGTGCGATCGCGCTGCGCCTGTTCCTGTTCGTGATTCCCGCGACAGTGGCGCTGGTCGGCTTGGTCAACGTGTTCCGCCTTGGCTCGTTCCTGCAAGACGACCTCGAAGCATCGACCACGACGGGTTCGATCTCCAAGACCCTGGGCGGAATGCCGTGGGGTCAGGCATGGTGGATCTTCCTGAGCGGCGCGGTGCTGACGTTGACGGCGGGGTATTCGCTGAGCAAGGTCCTGGCGGCAGCCTCCGGCCGGGCGTGGAACATGACAGTGCGCGAGTCGAAGGTTCCTCCGCTGGCGATTCTTGCGCTGACCGGAGTTCTGTTCGCCGAGATCGCATCGGCGTCCATCTTTCAAGGTCTGCGCGATGTGCCCGGAGTTCCCGCCGCCCTGACCGCGTGGTTGATCTCCATTTCGAGTTCGGCGTTCAGCTGGTTCCTGGTGATGCTGCTGTTGCCCCGCAAGGTTCGCGACCCAGGTGCACTGTTACCTGGCGCGGCGGCGATGGGCATTGCGTACACGACCTTGCAGTGGTTCATGCAGCTCTATCTGCCGAACAAAGTTGCCCGCACGTCCGACACGTTCGGTGACCTTGCACTCACGGTGGCGACGCTTGGCAACTTCTTCTTCATCGGCCGCATCATGGCCAGCAGCTTCGTGATCACCGCCGTGGCGTACGAGCGGTGGGGCAGCCTTACCCAGTTGCTGTTCGAGTTGCCCGGTCTGCGTGGGATCGCTCGTCGTTCGCCGAAGCTTCGTCGCTACTTCAACCTCAATGTCGCCGACCTGGGAAAGCTCGATGACCTAGTCGTTGATGAGACCGTCGTTGATGAGACCGTCGTTGATTCGGACCTCGCGGATATCGCTACTCCACCGGAGACCGCTGGCCCGGCTTGAGCCGTTGGCGGGTGGTGTCCAGGAGCAGACGTACGGAGACGGCCAACAGCGTGAAGTCGACCAGGATCTGCGCGGTCACTGCGATCCTGCCTGCCTGCCCGATTGCGTGAACGTCGCCGTAGCCGACGGTGGACAAAGTAGTGACCGTGAAGTACATGGCATCCACGCGGGTGTTCAGATCGAAGAACTGGTTGCCGTCCCGGTTGATGGTGAGATACAGCGCGCTGAACCCGAAGATCAACAAAAGGAACAGCATCACCAACGCTTCGATGGCAACCAACGTCGGTCGGTCGGTGGTCTTCACCGAGCCGACCCGTCGCACGGTGAGCGGCACGATTGCGCCAATCGCAGCGAGGCCGATCAATGCGTCCAACCACCATTTGCCATCTCGAAAGGGCATCAGGCCGTAGACGAGGGACATGCCAGCCGCGATGGCTACAACGCGGCCCACGGAACTCAGGATGCGGGTTCCGGGCGGTAGGTGGTCTCTCATCTGGGCTTTCACACCCTCAGTGTGTCAAACGGCGGTAGGTGTGACCGATATTGCGTCGATTGTTGCGACTGCAAGCGATACGTTTGATTGTCGTGAGCAACCATCCTTTCGTTCCCCTGCGCCACCGCGAGGTGCGGCTGCTGTGGGGCGCGGCGGTTGTCTCCGACGTCGGCACCTGGGTACAGCTCATCGTTGTCGGCAGTCTCGTGGCGGCGGGCACCGGCTCCGCCGTGCAGACGGGGTTGGTCGCGCTGGCCACGTTCATGCCCCAGGGCATTGCCTCACCGGTTGGCGGCTTGCTTGCCGACCGCTACGACCGCCGCAGGGTGTTTGCGTCGGCGCTCATGGTGCAGGCGATGGTCACCATTGCGCTCGCCGTAGTTCTGGGGATGGGCGTTCGTACCCCAGCCGTGCTGACGCTGTTGATCTTGCTCGGCAGTGCTGCCGGCGCCACTGGCGCCCCCAGCTATGCCGCCATGCAGCCCGACCTGGTGCCGCCCGAGGAACTGATGGCGATGGTCTCGCTTGGCGTCTATTCGTGGAACAGCGGCCGCATCATTGGTCCATTGCTGGGCTCAGTGTTGGTGCTGACCGTTGGGCCGGCGTGGACGATTGGCTTCAACGCGTTCAGCTTTGTGGTGATGGCAGGCGCGGTGTCGCTGGTACGCCGGCCCTTTCGCCCGCACGGTGATACCGCCGACCTCGTCGACGCCACGGTGCGTGGGCGATTGGTCAGTGGCTGGCGCACCATGCGTGCCACGCCTGCTTGCTGGCACGGGGTAGTGCTGCTGGTGATGTTCAATCTCACCGTGGTGCCGTTCATGGGACTCATCCCTATTTACGTTCGGCTCGAGCACGGTGGTGGAACCGGTCTGACTGGCGCTGTCGCGTCTGCGCAGGGCATCGGCGCAATCCTCGGTGGCGTTGCCATCACGTTGCTGGCCGCTCGCCATCGCCGGTCGTTCCTCGTGGGCCGCCTGGTGTTTGCATTGTCACTCGCCTTGATTGTTTATGCGCTCGCGCCCAACACGGCGTGGCTGATTGCCAGCAGTGCGGTGCTGGGCGCCTGCTCTGCGGCCATGTTCATCTCCTCGTCGTCGATCATCCAGCGCGATGCACCCTCGGCCAGCCGCGGCCGCGTGATGTCGATCATGCAGGCGGCGATGGGAATCTCGTATGGCATCGGCTTGCTCTTCATTGGCTCCATTGCCGATGCGACGAACCTGCGCCTCGCCTTCTGTGTTGGCGCCGCGTTGCTGCTGGTCTACTTTGCAGTGCTGACGCTGCGGTCGCGTCACTGGCGTGAGGCAATCGACGGCACGGAGGTGCTGGCCATCGATCGCGTGCCGCCCGACGTGTTGTCCGTGGCCTGCGGCGACTGATTTCGGAAACGCCTAGCGCTTGTTGGGTGCGGTGTAGAGGATTCGTTCGGCCTGACGTTGAATCTCAGTGACCGCAGCTGCGGGTGTGACGCGACCGCGTACGGCGTCGTGGAGTGCCTGCCAGCCGATGTCTTCGACCTCGGGGAAGCGGGGCTGCGGTGGGTAAGTGATCATCGCCTGGTCGATGGTGTCGGTGGTTATCTCCAGCCGGCGCCGGTCGGTGTCGTTCGCCGGCTCGACTGCTGCGAACGCACCGACGTGTGCGCACACGTTGCCGCCTCGGGCGTCTAGGGCGTTGGCGTCGGCGCCCGTCAGCATCGTCAGCAGTGCGGTTGCTGCGGGCAGGTTGGCGCACGTCGTCGGAATTGCCCAGGCGTGGCAGCCGGCGTAGCTGACCCACCTTTCCGGTCCGGCCGGATACCGGAACGGTTGCAGCGTTCTGGTCGGCCCGGATCCACGCTCAGTGTCGTTCTGCGCCGACCGGACTTCCCCCCACGCGCCTGGCCACATGCCCGCGGCGTCCACTCGGCCCGTGAGCAGTGCTGCGTCAACCTGGTCGTAGTGCCAGTCGGGCAGATCGAGGGGCGCACGTGCGGCCAATTCGCACAGCACCTCGACAGCGGCGATCGCTTCCGGCGAGGCGATGCACGGATGACCGTCGTTGGTGAAGAGTCGGCCGCCGGCGCCGACAACGAGTTCGAAGAACGTGCCGAAGAGACCTGACTCGCGTCCGCTGAACCCGAAGACCGTGCGGCTGGCGACGAGCGCGGGCCACGTCGTGGGCGGATCTGGCAAGCGTGACCACATGATTCGTACGTCGATCAGTCGCGGCACACACAACAAAGCTCCGTCGAACCGGCACAGGTTGACGGCGAGCGGCGCCAATTCATTGGCGTCGACCAGCGAATCGAGCGGGCGCAGCCACTGTGCTTGTGACGGTGCGTACTTCGAATGGGTGGCGATCAGGTCGAGTCGTTCGCCCGCGCCAAGAAGCTCAGCGACGCGTCGATTCAACGTTGGGTGGTCGGAGTGGACCACGATCTCGACATCTGACTGATCGAACAGCGTGTAGAGGTGGTCGTACATCGGCCCGCCGACAAGTGCTACCCGCAACGTCACTGACATGCCCCTTCGGTCGGCGCTCGAAGCGACCATTCTCGCGCCTATCGTCGACTGCACCATGACCGTGATTACTTCAGTCAGCACGCACGACCTGCGAGCACGCACGTCGAAGTACGCGCATGGCAGCGACGCCAACCATCCCGACCCGGACTACTCGGCCGCCTACGTAGTGCTGCACACCGACGGTGCACACGAAGGCCACGGCATGACCTTCACGATTGGAAAGGGAAACGAGTTGTGTTGCGCGGCGATTGAAGCGCTGAGCGAGCTGGTGGTCGGCCGTCAACTCGCCGACCTCACCGACCACATGGGTGCGTTCTGGCGCAGCGTGACCAACCATTCGCAGCTGCGCTGGCTTGGGCCGGACAAGGGTGTCATCCATCTCGCCACTGCCGCACTGGTCAACGCGGTGTGGGACCTGTGGGCGAAGGAACGGGGCGTGCCGGTTTGGCAGCTGGTGGCGGACATGGAACCGGCGCAGTTTGTCGACTGCATCGATTTCCGCTACCTGCGCGACGAGGTGGATGAAGTGCAGGCCTTCGAGATGTTGCAGCGCGCGCAAGCCGGTAAGGCGCAGCGATTGGCCGAGCTGCGGCGCGACGGCTACCCGGCGTACATCACCTCCGCTGGCTGGCTGGGCTATCCGGAGGACGAGGTGCGTCGCCGCTGTCAGGCGGCCCTGAGCGAGGGCTGGCGCAGCTTCAAGACGAAGGTCGGTATCGACGTGGCGAGCGACATGCGCCGCTGCGAGGTGATGCGTGAGGAGATTGGCGACGACATCCAACTGATGGCTGACGCCAACCAGGTGTGGGACGTGCAACAGGCGATCGATTGGACCAATCAGCTGCAGCCGTTTGGGCTGCGCTGGATCGAGGAGCCCACTCATCCCGACGACATTCTTGGCCACGCCACCATTCGTCGCGGCGTTCGGCCGGTGGGCATCGCGACTGGCGAGCACGCAGCCAACCGGCTGATCTTCAAGCAGCTCTTGCAGGCCGAAGCCATCGATTACGCACAGGTTGATGCCTGCCGCCTTGGCGGGCTCAACGAGGTGTTGGCTGTCTTGTTGCTGGCTGCCGCTCGCGGTGTGCCG
>JAYVVY010000291.1:0-7477 GCA_043786575.1 Ilumatobacteraceae bacterium | reverse complement strand
TCGTACAGCTGGTCAGGGTCAGCCGGGCAATCGACAAACTTCAGATCGCCACGTCGAATCATCACGATCGGCGCACACGAACCTTCGGCCATGTACTCGCCGTACACCGTGCGGGCCTGCTCGTCACCGTCGCAGAGAGATACCAACGACTGACCAGCGAGTGGCTCGACAACATCGTTCGGGCTGCCGCCGGCGAGCTGAAGGATGGTGGGCAACACATCGACGAGTGAGACGGGGGTGGCGACCCGGCGGGCCTGAAAGCGGCCGGGCGCGTGAACGACGAGTGGCACGCGCGCCGAACCCTCGAAGAAGTTCATCTTGTACCACAGCCCGCGCTCACCGAGCATGTCGCCGTGGTCGGCCACGAGCATGACCACGGTGTCGTCGGCGACCTTCAGCGCGGCCAACGTGTCGACCAGCGTGCGTGTCCAGTCATCGATGTACGAGATGTTGCCGTAGTACGAGCGGCGCGCCCTGAGAATGTCATCGTCGGCAATCGTCGTTCGGTCCATCGCGCACGCGTCGCGCAACCGTTTCGAGTGAGGGTCGTCGGCCACGTCCGCTGCACTCACCGTCGGCATCGGAATCTTGACGTCGTCGTAGCGATCCCAGTACTGCTGGCGGGTGACGTAGGGGTCGTGCGGGTGGGTGAAGCTGGCCACCACCAACCACGGGCGGCCATCCTCGGCGCGGGCGACATCGTGGAGTGCACGGACAGCGTGGTGCCCAACCTCGTCATCGAACAGAAGCTGGTTGGTGACTTCGGCAACGCCGGCGCCAACCACGCTGTCCATGTTGTGATACCACCAATCGATGCGCTCATTCGGTGCTCGCCAGTCGGGAGTCCACCCAAAGTCCGCTGGGTAGATATCGGTGGTGCGACGCTCTTCGAACCCGTGCAACTGGTCCGGCCCGACGAAGTGCATCTTCCCGCTGAGCACCGTGCGATAACCCGCAGCACGTGCATAGTGAGCGAAGGTTGGGATGGTGCTGGCGAGGTAGGCGGCGTTGTCGTAGCCGCGAGTGGCCGACGGCAACTGGCCACTCATCATGCAGTACCGGGCCGGAGTGCACAGCGGACTATTCGAGTAGGCGGCATCGAATGTCACGCCCTCCGCTGCCAGCCGATCAATCGTCGGCGACTTGACCGCCGCGTTGCCGTAGCAGCCCAGCGCCGAAGGCGCTAGCTGGTCGTACATGACCACGAGGATGTTCGGCTGCGTAGCTCTCACAGGTTGGATTGTGTCAGCCCCCGTGGAAGTGACGCGCTTTTGTTCCTGTGAGCCAGGTCATGGCCGCGAGACCGCGTCAGTTTCGGCTATCAGCGGCGGATACCGCTGAAGATCACTGCTACTTGCTCGTCAGGGCTGACGTGGTCGCGAATCGCGAGGAGGCCGGCGAGGCCGGCGGTACCGGTGTGGCTGGCGTCGATTCCAGTGGTTCTGCAACCGAGTTCGTTCGCTTCGAGTACGTGTGCCTCGGTGACAACGACTGGCGAGCCGCCGCTGGCGGCCATTGCCTCGACGACCGGCAGCCAGTCGTACGTCTCGTCATCGAGGATGCCGTCGGCAGCCGACTCGCCGACGTGCTCCCACGGCCACATGCACTCGCTCCAGTGCTCCGTCGGATTCAGTGACCGCGAACGATGCCATGCTCTTGCCAACGGCGCGCACGCTTCGGTTTGCACCGCGTGGAGCTTCGGCTTGTCACCACCCATACGGAGACCTTCCGCCACTGAAGCGGCAAACGCTCCCCCGCCAACTTGCACAAACACTCGGTCCCAACCAGTCTCCGACATCTCCCAGCCAAGGGTGCGGCCGCCGTCGAGACACCACGCGTTCTCCGTGCCCTGCACGCTGAACGGAATTGCGCCAGCGGCAACGGCTTCGCGGAAACGATGTACGCATGGGTCGCCCGCCGGATCGCTGGGAAGGCGTGGGCACTCCACCACCATTGCCCCCAGCTCCGCCAATCGCTTCGTCACGTGGAGATTCGCCGACGGAGGAACAAAGACTTGGATCGGCCACGACACCGCTGCGGCGAGAGTGGCCGCGGCGAGCGCAGCGTTGCCGCAGGAGGCGATCGCGAGCGGCGGCCGCTGCGACCACTGTGCAAGGCCCATCTCTTCGGCTGCACGCAGATGCACCAGGATCGTGAACAGGTGCCGCGCTTTGTGGCTACCGGCAACGTTGCGCGTCTCGTCCTTGACCCACACACCGCCATCAGCCCCGAAGCCAAGTGCGTTGCTCAACTCATCGGCGCGCTCAAGGGGTGTCGCGACGAAACCGGTTCCTGCCACCGATGCGACGAGCGAGTCCAACTCTCCAACCATGGCGTCACGAGCCGCGACAGCCAGGCCGTGTGCGGCAACGAAGCCGTCCCACGCGAGGTACGAGCGGAACGCAAGAAATGGATTGGACTGGCCGCCTGACTGCAGCGAAGTGTCGCCCTGCACCAGCCGCATGGCGTGGTGTCGATCGGTCGTTGTTGCGTTGGGGCATCTCCACGTGAAGGGCGTGGCAATGTCGGCCGTGGCGCCGCAGACGCGGCACTGCCAGCCGGCGATGAGCGGTCTTTCCACGACGGCCTCAGCCGGCCGCGACGCGGGCGTTGAACTCTGTGATCATCTCGTCCCAGACCGGCAGCAGGCGACGAAGGTCCTGCCAGAACGACTGGTGGCGACGGGCTTCGAACAGTTCGAACGGAGTGCCCTGCTGCTCGACCCAGGTGTAATAGCCAAGGTTGAAGATGCGGTTGCGCTCGCGCTCGGTGAGCTCGAGCGTGTTCGCGGTGGGCACGTTGGCCAAGTGCTCGCCCCACACTTGCGCAGCGTCGAGGTTGGTGAAGCCGTTTCCGAAGTCGCGGGCGGTGATCTTGGCGTACTCGCTGGGGTACAGCGCTGCTCCGTCGGTGGCAACTGTGATGATGGCGTCGTCCGCACCCAAGCCGAGCACCTTCGCTGTACTGATCGCGGCCAAAACGTTGCAGATTGCCGAGAGGCCGAAGTGCTGCAGCGTGTCGAGGATCTGGCGCGGCACATGACGACGGTCGGCCAGGTAGCCAAGACCGTCCTCGCTGTTGAACATCGCATACAGCTGGTCGGTGGCCTGGTCACTGACGGCCGAGACCAGGTCGCTGTTCATCACGTTGTGGATCAGCGGAATGTGCTTGTCGCCAATGCCTTGAATGTTGTGCTCGCCGAACCCGTTTTCCAGCATGGTCGGGCATTCCAGCGCCTCGACCGCGACGATCTTGGTGCCGTAGTCGCGCTTCAACCGGTCGCCGGCAGCGATGGTGCCCGCGGATCCGGTCGCACTCGTGAACGCAGCGAGGCGCAGGTCGCGCCCGGATGAATCGCGAACCGTCTCGAACGCGTGGGCCAGCGCGCGACCGGTGACCTCGAAGTGGCCGAGGTGGTTGCCGAACTCGCAGAACTGGTTGAGCACAAAGTTGCCCGGGTCCTTGGCCATCTCGTTGCAGGCGTCGTAGATCTCCTTGACGTTGCTCTCCGTGCCGACGGTGCGGATGACGTCTTCCTTCGGGTTCTCGCACCACTTGTCCAGCCAGTCGAAACGCTCCTGGCTCATGCCAGCAGGCAAGATCGCGACGCCGCGCGACGCCATGATGCGGCTGATCGCAATGCCGCCGCGGGCGTAGTTCCCCGTCGACGGCCAGATGGCGCGGTGGTGCGTCGGGTCGAACTGGCCGGTCACGATGCGCGGCGCCAGGCATGCATATGCGGCCAACACCTTGTGCGCGGTGATCATCGGAAACCGGTCGCCGAAGACCACGATGATTGGGCTCTCCACGCCGGTCAGCGACGACGGCAACACGAAGTGATCGGGCACGCTGACCCGGTTACCCGCCATGTCGTTGTACCAGTGCACCCGCCACAGGTTGCGTGCGTCAGGACCGTTCTTGTCGGCGTCACCGACGACAGAGGCGTCGAACGTCGAAGGGTCGGCGAGCTGAGCGAAGGTGGGCAAGGTGATGCCGACGTCCTTGAACCGGCCGATGCTGTTCGCCAAGGCAGCCTCGTCAACCACGCGATCAGCAAGGCCGAACTGATTCTCGAGTGCGTAGGCGATCGGGTCAGTGCCGGCAGAAACAGTCATGGTTGACATTTTGTCAAGCGCCAACGGGTTTCGCGCTGACCACGTGCCGAAAGGTTCGCAAGATGACGTTTCGGTAAGCTGCTCAGATGTCCGACGTTGCGAGCGAGCTCTCCAGTGCCAAGCGCCGCATCATCGAACGCCTCAAGCGGGCCGACACCGCCACCGCCCCCGAGCTGGCAGCGGAGTTTGGTCTCACTGACACCGCCATTCGCCAGCACCTCGAAGCGCTGGAGAACGCCGAGCTCGTCGAGCGCGTCACCGCGCCCAGCAGCGGCCGCGGCCGCCCGCCCACCCACTGGCGCCTGGCAGCGTCCGCCAGCTCGCTCTTTGCGGATCGCCACAGCGACCTCACCGTCGAACTGATCGTGTCCATCCGCGATGCGCTGGGTGAGGAAGCACTGGAAGCCGTCGTTCGCACACGCGCAGAGCGGCAGTTGGCCAACTACCGCGTCGCCATCGACGACAGCGCCAGTGTCAGCGACCGCGTACACCGCATTGCGGAGCTACGCAGCGCCGAGGGATACCTGGCGGAGGCAGTCGAGAGCGATGGCCACATGACACTTGTCGAGCACCACTGCCCCATTCGCGACGCCGCCGACTCCTGTGCCGGCCTGTGCAGCGCCGAGCTCAATCTGTTCCAGAAGGCGTTGGGTCCCGATGTCACCGTCGCCCGCGAGCAACACCTGCTCGAAGGCGGCCAGCGCTGCTCGTACCGCATCACGCTTCGCTAGTCAGCTGGCCGATTGGCATCTTCCGCGAGCGGGTTGCGCGTTGCGAGCCAGAGCCACGTAGCAAACGTCGGGGCGAACATGGCCGTAGCCACCGCGACAGGCCATTTCGGATCGAAGATCCCGCTTGAAGCCACCATCGCGCCCAGAACAAGCAATCCGATGGTGACGAGCGGAACAATCCAGAGGTCTCGGGCTTCTGGGCGCCAGCGATGACGGAGCCCCCTCAGCGCAACACACCACAACACAACCGACAATACGAAGAGGATGGCGCCGAAGAACAAGCCAGCCAAGGACGCATTCAGCCTGCACCAGTCATCGGTGCTGGCTTCACACTGGGTCGTCTCTGAGTTCACGGCCTGCCCGACCATCAGCGCGGAGACTCCCAGAAGAGAATTCAGGACCACTGCACTCGTCACGCAGAATCGACCCCTGCTGACCGTCGGCCCGTCGTGCACACCGGAAGTCTGGCACCTGACCGCGGGGCGCGGCGTACGTGCGGCGGCGTCGCCAGCCGGCCGCTACCGTGGCGGCATGGCTGAACTCTTCCTCGGCGGGTTGATCGATCCTGCTCAGCACACCCGCACGGACAAGAACGTGCTGTTGCCCAGCGGCGACTTCACCACGCACGGCGTGATCGTGGGCATGACAGGCTCGGGCAAGACGGGCCTGGGAGTCGTGCTGATCGAGGAGGCGCTTTCCGCTGGCGTACCCACCATGCTGATCGACCCCAAGGGCGACCTCACCAACCTGTGCCTCACCTTTCCGGCACTGGCACCCACGGACTTCGAGCCGTGGGTCAACGAGGGCGACGCGACCAAGGCGGGCCTCGGCGTACCCGATTTCGCAGCTGCGCAGGCGAAGAGCTGGACCGAAGGCTTGGCCGGCTGGGGCTTCGGCCCGGACCGCATCGCGGCGCTGCGCGACAAGGCGACGTTCACGATCTACACACCCGGGTCCAACGCTGGCGTCGGGCTCAACATCATCGGCTCGTTGCAGGCGCCAGGTGCAGGGGCAGACCCCGAGATCATTGGTGACGAGATCGAAGGCTTCGTCTCGGGCCTCCTCAGCTTGGTCGACATCGAGTCGGACCCGCTCAGCAGTCGCGAACACATCCTGCTCTCGAACCTGATCCTCAATGAGTGGAACGCGCAACGCAGCCTCGACCTGCCCACACTCGTCGGCATGGTGCTCACCCCACCGATTCGCAAGCTGGGCGTGTTCGAGCTGGATCAGTTTTTCCCGCCCAAGGACCGGATGGCTTTCGCGATGCGGCTCAACGGTTTGCTCGCATCGCCATCCTTCAGTGCATGGATGATGGGGCCGCCGCTCGATATCGAGGCAATGCTGCACACACCCGACGGCAAGCCGCGCTGCGCGATCATCACCACGGCGCACCTCAGCGACCAGGAGCGTCAGTTCGTCACCACACTGATCCTGTCGAAGCTGGTCACGTGGATGCGCAAGCAGAGCGGCACCACCGACCTGCGGGCGCTGCTCTACATGGACGAGGTTGCCGGCTACCTGCCGCCCACCGCGATGCCGCCCACCAAGAAGCCGATCATGACCCTCATGAAGCAGGCCCGTGCATTCGGCGTTGGCGTGGTGCTGAGCACGCAGAACCCGGTGGACGTCGACTACAAGGCGCTGTCGAACGCGGGCACGTGGATGATCGGCCGTCTACAGACCGACCGCGACAAGCAGCGCCTGCTCGATGGCATGAGTGCTGCCGCCGGCGGCGTGGACGTTGGCGCAATCGGCGACACCATCAGCGGCCTCGCCAAGCGCGAGTTCGTGCTACGTCGTGCCGGCAAGGACCAGCCGGAAGTGTTCACCACCCGCTGGGCGATGAGCTACCTGCGCGGTCCGCTCACTCGTGACCAGATCGCCGTGCTGATGGCCGACCAGAAGGTGGCGGCGCCCGTTGCGCCGCCATCCGCCACGCCAGTCCAGGCAGCGCCCACGGCGGCCGCACCCGCCGCTTCCACGTTGCTGCCGCCGCCGACGGCTGCCACCCCGTCCACCCCACCGGCTCCATCACCCAGCGCACCCGCACCCGCAGGTGCGCTGGCAGCCGATGAGTCGCCACTCATGCAGGAGATTGCGGCTGGCGTGGCCATCCGCTGGGCGGACATTGCCGCGCCATGGCTCTCCGCTGTAGGCGGCGACCCGCGCGGCACCCGCTACGAACCGGCGGTCGTTGCCCGCGTTGCACTTCGCTACGACGACGAGAAAGCCGACCTGATTCACGACGAGGAGTACGAGGCCGTGCTCTTCCCCGTGGCCGACCAGGTCGACCCATCACGCGCAATCGGGGTCGACTACGACGACCGCGACCTGCGAGTTGAGACGCCGCCCAGCATCACCTATCAGCTGACCAAGGCACCCCTGAAGAGCAAGACGTTCTGGACGGGCGTTGAGCGCGACCTCGTCGACTTCCTGGTGCGCAGCCGCAGCATCGAACTTCAGGTCAACAAGGAACTGAAGCTGTACGGCCGCCCGGGCGAGACCGCGGACGCGTTTTACCAGCGCTGTTACCAGGCCGCAGACGCCAAGGGTGATGTGGCAACTGCCGCATTGCGCGACAAGTACCAGGCCAAGGTCAACACACTGCAGTCGCAACTACAGGCAGCC
>JAYVVY010000290.1:0-5574 GCA_043786575.1 Ilumatobacteraceae bacterium | reverse complement strand
CCGAACGGGCTTGCGCCCGAGCGGTCCCGACGGGGTTCGAACCCGCGACCTCCGGCTTGACAGGCCGGCGTGAACTCCACTTCACCACGGGACCAGGCTGTTGACCAGCTGGTCTGTACTTGAAAAACTGTTACCTAAAACGCTGAGCACCCCCAACGGGATTCGAACCCGTGCCGCCACCTTGAAAGGGTGGTGTCCTAGGCCACTAGACGATGGGGGCTAGGTTTGCTTCCGGTTGAGAGCGTCGCAACATTATCAGCAGGCCACCAGATTTCCGCTAGCCGTTTACGCGATTTAGGTCGCGGAACGGTGCGCTGTCGTACGGTGGCGCGGTGCGTCTGCAACTTGAACCCTCGCTCAGCCCGTCCGACTACGCATACGCCCACCAGCTGCGTGTTCGCTTCGCCGAGACCGACGCGATGGGCATTGTGCACCACAGTCGCTACTTGCCATATCTGGAGGAGGCGAGGGTCGAGTATTTGCGCGCGATCGGCCACCCGTACGTAGAGTTGCGCGCCGGGGGCGTGGACTACGCGGTGTTGGAGGCATTTGTGCAGTACCGCCAACCGCTGCGCTTCGACGAGGTGGTGCACGTGCATTTGCGGGCCGGTGCCGCAACTCGCGCCACGTTCCAAATGGCGTACCTGCTCACCGTTGACGACGCAGTGCGAGCAACAGCGGTGACCGTGCACGGGTGTGTCAACGCCGCTGGACGCCCAGTTCGTATGCCCGAATGGCTGATCGCGCTTGGCGAAAACTGAGCAGCCAAACAGGTCCAGCGGCACGGATGTCAAGTCCCGGTCAAGTTCCAATCTCGACGCACGATTGCAACCTGCCCCTTACCTGCGCTGCGTAGGGTGCCGCCATGATTGGCATCTGCACCGACTCGAGTTCGCAGCTGCCAGCGGCCTTGGCGCAGCGCTACGCCATTGAGGTGGTGCCGTTGACGGTGACCGTTGACGACGTCGATTACCTTGAGGGCGTCGACCTCGACGCCGACGGCTTCTACGCGAAGTATGCGCACGGTGCCAGCCCAATCGTGACCACCAGTCAGCCGAGCCCGGGCCAGTTCGCCGTTGCGTATGAGGACCTGGCGGCGCGTGGCTGCACCGAGATCCTCTCTATCCACGTCAGCTCGGCAGTGTCGGGCACTCTCAACGCCGCACGACTGGCCGCCCACTCGGTACCGATGCCGGTGCGCCTGGCCGACTCGGGCACGGCCAGCTTCGGGGTCAGTTGCTGTGTGTGGGCGGCGGCCGTCGCCATTGCTACCGGAGCGTCCCTTGATGATGCAGCGCTCATCGTCGAGCAGGTGGCCCCGACCATCGGCAACATCTTCGTCGTAGGTGCGCTCGACCACCTCAACGCCGGCGGTCGCGCTCGCGGGGTTGCGGGATGTGCCGCGGGCACTGCTGAGTTGCCGGTGCTCTCGTTGCGCAACGGCAATGTCGAAGTGGTGCAACGAGTGGCGACCGCTCTGGACGCTGTCAACGCTATGGCTTCCTACACACTCGCCTGGGGTGATCGGTTGCGCGTTGCAATTGGCCATAGCGACGCAGCCAGCGCGCCGTTGGCCGACGGGTTAGAGGAAGCACTTGGTGAAGCGGCAGGCGTCCTCGACATTGTTCGTTACCGCATTGGGCCCAGCGTCGGTGCCCACACCGGCCCGGGCACCGTCGGTTGTTTCATGTTCCCCGCCTGATCGGTCAGGCACTGACGGCCTCCACCGCGACTTCCAGGAGGTAGCTCAGGAATTGATAGAGGTGGTGCTCGCCGACCATCGGGTCGTCGTCGCGCACGTCATCGGGGTCATGCTCCTCGCTGACGTCGAGCACTGTGCCCAGGACCAACCGCACCGCGTTCAGCGACTGTAGCAATCCGTGCATCGCCTCCTCGCCGAGCGGGTCCGTCGAGTTCAAGGCGTCGCCAACCTGTTGCATCGCCGCCAGACGCGACGCAACCAGTTCCTCGCGCATCAGCCGGTGGTACTCGGCGTCGGCGTCGGCATCGTCAGCCAAGTGGTACGCGGGCGGGAACAGCCGGCGCGTGATTGCGGCTGTGTTGGGGTCGTCGGCCAGCATCAACCCGCGAAGCTCGGCGACGAGCTGCACGATCAGGTCGACTTCCTCGCGCTGCAGGTTGACGACGTAGCCGGCAGGTGTGCGTTGGAAGACTTCTCGCCGTGCCTTACGACGCGCCATCAGTCGGCAGCCACGTGGCCGGCCGCGGTCGCTGCATCCAGGCCGGCGAGGGCTGCGGCCCACACCGCTGGCAACGCAGGTTCGATGTGCGGGCCGTTGCGCGCGATCACCCGTTCGCGAGTGATGCCGAACTCGCGCCAGGTACTGCCGCCCTCCGCTGTGTTGAGCAACATCGGCGCCATCCGGTCGACGGCCATCACATACCGGGCCTCGGGAGTGTCGCCACGTTCATATTCGTCCCACAGCGCACGAAAGCGTTCGCCAGCGGCAGCGGGGAGCAGGCCAAACAGTCGGTCTGCGGCAGCAATTTCGCGCGCTTCCTTGCTGGCCAGCTCGTCCTCGCTTTGCGAATAGGCGAACGTGTCGCCTGCGTCGATCTCGACGATGTCGTGCACCAGCGCCATACACACGGCGGTAGCGATGTCGACGGGCTCGCTGGCGAACGGCGCCATGATCATGGCCGCAACGCCAAGGTGCCACGAGTGCTCGGCGGTGTTCTCACGTCGGCTGCCGTCGGCGAGGAAGTTCTTGCGCTCCACACCCTTGAGGCGGTCTGCCTCCATGAAGAAGCGCAGTGTGGCGGCAACGTCGAGTTCTGTCGCCGCGTCGTTCTGTAGTTCAGTCATCGCCCCCAAGGTACTCGCTTGGTGAAAGTTACCGACGAGTAGCTAATCTCCACGAATGAGCGAAATTCGACACGTGGGCATTCTCGGTTCGGGCATCATGGGCTCTGGTTTGGCCGAGGTGGCCGCACGTGCCGGCTACACCGTGACGATGCGGTCGCGTTCGCTGGCTGCGGCCAACGCGATGGTTGCGTCCATCGACAAGGGTTTCGCGAAAGCGATTGAGCGTGGCAAGGCAACCGAGGAAGATCGCGCCGCCGTGCTGGCCCGCATCACCGCCACCGACCATCTGGGCGCACTGGCCGACTGCGACCTCGTGATCGAGAGCGTCGTCGAAGACCTGGCTGTCAAGAAGGCGCTGTTTGCCGAGCTGGAGCAGATTGTCAAGCCCAGCGGCATTCTCGCCACCAACACCAGCACCCTGGCCGTGGTGGAGATGGCGATGGTCACGCAGCGCCCGGACAAGGTGGTGGGCATCCACTTCTTCAACCCGGCCCCGATGATGAAGCTGGTCGAGGTCGTGCGGCCCATCACGGCCAGCGACGAGACCGTGGCCACCGCACTCGCCTTCGCTGCTTCGTGCGGCAAGGACGCTGTGGAGGTGAAAGACCGCGCGGGCTTCATCGTCAACGCACTGCTGTTCCCGTACCTGAACAATGCTGTTCGGATGTTCGAGCAGGGCACCGCGTCGATGGAGAGCATCGACACCGCAATGAAGGGCGGCTGCAGCTTCCCGATGGGTCCGTTCGCACTGCTCGACCTGGTCGGCCTTGATACGTCGGTGGCCATCCTCGATGCGTTGTACTCCGAGTTCGCCGACCCCAACTACGCCGCCGTTCCGTCGCTGCGTCGCATGGTTGCCGCCGGCCAACTGGGCCGCAAGACCAAGCGCGGTTTCTACTCGTACTGATTGTCCGCGCCAGGGGGCGCGCCTGTGCACTTCCGCTCGCTCACCGAGCGAAAGTGCACAGACACTTCGGGATCGCCGAGTCAGCGAGCCAGGCGACGAGCGGTGAGCACCAACAGGGCGCCCAGTGAGCACGCCAGCATTGCCAACCAGAGGCTGGCGGCGTGGCTGCTGCCAGTGGCGGGTAGCTGGCCACCCGTGAACGGGACCTCAACGGTGACCACCGGCGGCAGTGTGGTGGTCAGCCCAACGACACCACTGCCGACAGAGGTCGGCGGCTCAACAAGCGTGGTGCCCGGCGCAACGGTCGTTGGCTCGACAGTCGTTGGCTCAACCGTGGTTGGCTCGGCGGTGGTGGTCGGTGTGACAACTACGTCGAACTCGAAGGCACCGGTGTCGCAAGCCGAGCCCTGCGGACGAGACACACCGCGCTGATCAGTGAGCGTGACGCCACCACAAGCGCCAGCAGCGTCGAGTGCCGAGCTGCCGGCCACCAGTGCCAGCGTCCGAGTCGGCCCACCGTTGTTGGCCAGTGCGCCGAGCGTTGTCGACTGGTTGTTGTTCAGGTCGCCAGGCTGCGTGAAACTGGTGCAGGTGGCGTCATCGCTCAGGTTGTGGCCGCCCGAACCAATCGCGCCGGTGGCGATGACACGACAGTTTGAGACTGCGCCGTTTCGCAGGTTGTCCTGGATCAACGAACCCTCAACGGTGAGTGCCATTGTCGCCGGTGCGATGAGGTTGAGGGCCAGCCCCGAACCCGTCGCGCTGCCAGTTGTGGAGTTGTTGGCGATCGTCACGTGCGACAGCGTGGCCGTCATGGTGGCGGCGCCTCCGTAGCTATCGAAGAGGACCGTGTATTGCAGCCCCGTGTTCCCCGTGAAGGTCGAATTGCTGAACGTCGCGTTGGAGACCAAATACACCGCCGCCGTGCCCGTGACGGTGCTGTTTCCGGCGATGAGACTGTCCGTGATGATCAGTTGGCCGTTGGCGACACCGCCCTTTGCGATCGCGCTGCCGACGGCGTTGGCATCAGGAGCCGTGTTGTTCACGATCTCCGACCGCAGGATCGTCGTGACTCCTCTGTCCGCTGCGATTCCGCCTCCGTAGGCCGCTGATCCGTTCGAGACGACCGAGTCGGCGACGGTCAGATCGACGTATTGATGCTCGAGCACGTTGCCACCAGAGCTTGCGACGGCCGAGCCGTTGGTGACGGTCAACGATTGCAGGGTCACCGGCCCTCCCAGCAGATCCATGACGCGGTCGATGCCGTTCGCATCGATGATGGTCGAGCCACTGCCCGCCCCGATGAAAGTGGTGGGGCCGGTGACGTCGAGGTCGCCGGTGGCGTTCAGGTCTTCGCTCGCGCCAGCGATGGTCAGCGTGTAGGTACCGGCCGGCACGTTGATGGTGTCGGGCCCGGGGTTGGCGTTGGCCAGCGTGATGGCGTCGCGCAACGAACCCAGGCCGCCGTCGGCCGTAGTGGTGACCAGATAGCTAGTGGCGTGAGCAATGTTGTCGGTGAGCGTGATGCCGACGAGCGACACCAACGCCCCGGCAAGGCAGGCGCGAGTGAAACGACGTGAGGACGGAGAGACTGGGTGAGCCAGCGAAGTTTTCATGCCACCATCGTCGGACGAAGCCACGGTGAACACATGAGTACAGGGCTACTCAGATCGTCGGCCAGCCCACCCTGAGTAGTTGTGCCGCAATTGCGGGTTGGGCACTGCGCAGCAAGTTGCTAGCGTGTTGCTTCTGCTCGGGCGAGTGGCGAAATGGCAGACGCGCTAGCTTCAGGTGCTAGTATTCGAAAGGATGTGGGGGTTCAAGTCCCCCCTCGCCCACT
>JAYVVY010000289.1:0-4231 GCA_043786575.1 Ilumatobacteraceae bacterium | reverse complement strand
GGTACGAATCGGAGTGCACACAGGATGGAGCGAGCCGATCGGCAGCGGCTACGTCGGAGCGGTGGTCAACAGGGCGCGGCATGTGGCCGACGCAGGGCACGGGGGACAGGTCCTCGTCTCGGCGTCGGCCGCAGCGACGTTGTCCCCGCCTGAGGGGTTCGCCTTCGTGTCGAGGGGAGTTCACCGTATGAAGGATCTCGCCGAGCCGTTCGAGTTGGTGCAAGTGATCGGCCCCCACCTCGAGACGGAACTTGTCCCACTTCGGTCACTCGGCGAAGGTGTGGCGTGCTTGCCGATGCAGCGGAATCAACTGTTCGGTCGCGAGCGTGAGCTACGAGAGGCAGCGGCGTTGCTCAAGGCTCACCGGTTGATCACGTTGTGCGGGCCGGGTGGAGTGGGCAAGACGCGGTTGGCCATCCAGATCGCCGCCGAGTCAGCCGACGGGTTCGCCAACGGCGTGCTGTTCGTGGATCTGAGCTCGGCCCGAGCCGGTGACGACCTCGCAGCGGTGATGAGAGACCAGGTCTCCAGCGGTTCACCCCACGACCATTCGAGCATCAGCACGTTCGACGGCCTCGTCCGACACATCGACCGCACCGATGTACTACTGACGGTCGACAACTGCGAGCACGTGATCGACGCAGCGGCCTTACTGCTGGAGAGGCTGATGTTGAGCTGCCGTCACCTCAAGATTCTCGTCACCAGCCGGGCACGGCTGCATCTGTCCGGCGAGCAGGTACTTCACATCGATCCGTTGGCCCCGTACGAAGGTTCCATCGTGTTGGACGACCCTGCCGTGGAGCTGTTCATCGACTGCTCCGTTGCGGTGGGGTGCCCCGCACCCACGCCTGCGCAACTCTCAACCGTGGTGCGCATCTGTGCACTCGTCGACCGACTTCCACTGGGCATCGAGTTGGCGGCGGCACGTGTCGCGTACCTGCCCCTCGACGACCTTCTCGCGCGTCTCGAAGACCACTATGTGATCCTCGTCGGGCGTGATCGCTCGACTGCCGATCGACACCGGACGATTGACGCACTCCTCAGATGGAGCCACGACACCCTGCAAAACAACGAGCGACTGCTCTTCGAACGGCTCGGGGTGTTCGCTGCCTCGGTCGATCTCGCAGCAATCGAGAACGTCTGCAGCGGCGACGCCCTCGCGCACGGGCAGATCCTCGAGGCGGTGGCGGCGTTGGTGGACCGCAGCTTGTTGCGCCACAATGCCGACTCCGGTAGGTATGACGTACTCAGCCTGATTCACACGTTCGCTCGAGAGAAGTTGACTGCAACGGGTCAGTTACAGACCCTGCTCGATCGACACACCTTGTGGTGTCTCTCGGTCGTCCGCAGTGCTACGGGCAGTGCGAGCGGAGAAGCTGCGGAGCGGCTCCGGGCCCGCTACGGGATTGAGATTGGAGCGGCGCTCGATCGGGCGATCGCGGCCGGCGATGCGGAGGTCGCTTGGGAGCTTGCCGGAGGCGTCTGGCGATCTTTCGAGGGCTCGGGCCGGGCCCGTGAAGGGATCGATCTCCTGCGCCGAGCGGCTTCCGTCAGCGACGCCAAGCACAGCCTCTCGTGGGCTTCGGTCAGCCAAGGGCTGGCCAGTCTGTTGCTGACCGTCGGCGAGGTGGACGAGGCCTTGTGCCTTCTGCAAGAAGCCGTTCAGTTGGGGGAGGAATTCGGCGACCCACCGGTGACGACAAGGGCACGCAGTGCGCTCTCGATGGCGTTGCTCTTCGCCGGTCGGGAGGGAGCACTCGAGGCGGCCGAGCAAGCGCTGCACGAATTCGAGCAGATGGGTGACCGACGCGGGGGCGGGTACGCGCTTTCGGCGTTGGGGTTCATCGCCGCGAAATCGGGCGACGGGGCCACCGCCGAGCGTCACTACCTCAGCGCCCTCGCGGCGTTCCGGACGGCGCATGAACGTCGAGATGCCGCAGCAGTGCTCTCGAATCTTGGCAACCTGGCCCACGACCGTCACAACCTGCTCAGGGCTACGCGATACTTCGACGGAGCCCGGCAGCTGTACGACGAGATCGAGGACCGACGTGGCCTAGCGCTGGTCTTGAACAATCTCGCCCTCATCGCGCTCGAACGCCGCGATCTCGATCGGGCCGAGAGCCTCGCCATCGAGGCCGAGGCATTGTTCGATCGACTCGGCGACCGCCCCGGCCAGGGAGCAGCCCAGCTGAACCTCGCGAATGTTGCCGCAGAATCCGGCAGACGAGCGGAGGCACTGGCCCGCTACTCACGAGCCATCGACACGTTCCGTGCAGCCCGAGAAGTGAGAGGTGTCCTCATGGGCCTCGAGAACCTGAGCGAGATCGCTTGGTCCTGGGGGCGCGGAGCCTCGGATGGCGATGCGCGCTCGAGAGAGCAGCGATCCAGTTGCATCTCGGGTTGGACGCTGGCCTCCAGATGACGCTGCTCTCGCTCGCCGATCGAGCTGACGCCAGCGACCTGGGCGGACTGGCGGAGCGGCTGCGGCGACTCCGCCAACCGTTCGTCACTCACGAGATCGAGGCGATCCTCGCCGAAGCCGGACTCGCCGCGCCAGTCGACCCCGAGAACCAGGAGTCGGCGGAAGCGCTTGCGCCGCCAACCGTCGATGAGCTCACGAACCGGGAGCGGGAGATCATCTCCCAACTGAGCGAAGGGCGAACAAACGGCGAGATCGCTGCAACGCTGTACATCTCGCAACGAACCGTCGACGCCCACCTCAGTCACATCCGTACCAAGCTCGGCGTTACCGACCGTGTGAAACTGGCAGTCTCCGCACGCGAATACCTGGCGCGACGCTCGTAGATCTCTGAATCGACGACATGCGGCACGATGCGCCCCGCAAGCTCGGCTCACTCGCGGAGGGTTTCCCTTTCTTGCTCCTAGTGCCGGCTCCCAATTTGGGCGGCCCGACAGAATCCTCCCGCAAACCGGGTGGTTCCGGCGTCCAGGCGGAACCACGGTTGCGCTACTGTTCTTCAGCACGTTGAGCAGCGAACAAACACTATTGGATGACCCATGGCACGCCCGATCATTCTCACGGTTGACGACGACGTCACGGTTTCCCAGGCGATCACACGGGATCTCCGTTCCCGCTACGGCGACCGCTACAGGATCGTTCGGGCGACGTCGGGAGCCGAGGCGCTCGACGTGCTCGCCGGGCTCGCACAGCGCGACCTCCAGGTGGCGCTCATCGTGTCGGACCATCGGATGCCCGAAATGACCGGCATCGAATTGATGGAGCGATCGCGTCCGATCACGCCTGGAACCAAACGGGTGCTGCTGACCGCGTACGCCGATACCGACGTCGCCATCAAGGCCATCAACGACATTGGCCTCGACCACTACCTCATGAAGCCATGGGCGCCACCCGACGAACGCCTCTACCCGGTGCTCGACGACCTGCTCGAAGACTGGGACCGCTCGAACTCCCGCTTCGAGGGCGTCCGCGTTGTCGGCAACAAGTGGTCGGAACGCAGCTTCGAAACCCGTATGTTCCTCGCCCGCAACCACGTGGCGTATCAGTGGCTCGAGCTCGAGCGTCACCCCGAAGCGCAGCGTCTCTACGACCTGTTTGCCGGCCCTGCCACCGAGCTTCCTTTGGTCCTGATGGCCGACGGGAGTGTGCTGCGCGGCGCGGCCCTGTCGGAGCTCGCTGATGCACTTGGGCTGAGCACCAAGGCGGAGTCCGCGCTCTACGACGTCGTGGTCGTCGGCGCCGGTCCCGCTGGCTTGGCGGCAGCGGTGTACGCCTCGTCGGAGGGGTTGCACGTGGCGGTCATCGAACGCGACGCCCCCGGCGGGCAGGCCGGCCAAAGCGCTCTGATCGAGAACTACCTGGGATTCCCCCACGGGCTCAGCGGCTCGGATCTGTCGCACCGGGCCACCACCCAGGCCAGGCGCCTGGGCGCCGAAATGGTGCTCGCCCGAACGGTCGAAGCATTGGAACCCAGAGGCTGCATCCATGCGATCCGCTTCGATGACGGCACCGAAATCGAGGCCCGTGCCGTGATCATCGCGACGGGTGTCTCCTACCGAATCCTCGCTGGAGAGAGCCTGCAGAAGCTGACAGGAAAGGGCGTCTTCTACGGTGCGTCGGCCAATGATGCTCGGGCAACGACGGGTGACGACGTGTACATCATCGGAGCAGCCAACTCCGCCGGTCAGGCGGCGCTCCACCTCGCCCAGTTCGCGAAACGGGTCGTGCTGCTAGTGCGCGGTGACTCGCTCA
>JAYVVY010000288.1:0-1853 GCA_043786575.1 Ilumatobacteraceae bacterium | reverse complement strand
CCGAAGATCAACGGCGCCATTCGTGCGGGTACGCCATGGGTGAACATGTGGCCCTGCTCGATCACGGCTGGTGTGCCGCCCTTCGCCCGCCCGCCGAGGTAGTGGTACGTCGCGCCCACCAGCAGCCCGACGGCGGGCAGCAGCCACACCAACCAGCCGTGTGTAACGCGGGTGTTGGTCGCCCAATCAAGGCTGCGCAGGAACGCAAACGAGATCAGTCCTGTCAGGCCGCCACCCACGGCCGCGAACAGCGCCAGCCTGGCCTTGGCGATCATCGCCGTGAGGCTACAGCCGCTCGTATGCGCGCCAGAGTGTCCGTGCCAGGCTCGCCACCGCGCTCGGCTGGCGTCCGTAGGATGGACGCACCATGAGTGACCGGTCATTGTTCGATGTCGACCCGCTTGATCTGGCGTCGCTGAACCCTGATCAGCTGGATGCAGTGGTCCATCGTGGTGGGCCGCTGCTGGTGGTCGCCGGCGCCGGGTCGGGCAAGACGCGGGTGCTCACGCATCGCATCGCGCACCTCATTCACGACGGTGTGCCGCCGTCGTCGATTCTGGCGATCACGTTCACCAACAAGGCCGCCGACGAGATGAAGCACCGGGTGGCAGCGCTGGTTGGGCCGATGGTCAAGGCGATGTGGGTGTGTACCTTCCACAGCGCGTGCGTCCGCATACTTCGTGCTCACGGCGATGCCCTGGGCTACCCGCGCACGTTCAGCATCTACGACCAATCCGATGCGCAGCGGCTTGCGGGCTACGTCATCCGAGACCTCGGCCTCGACGCGAAGCGCTTCCCGCCGCGGGCTGTGCACGGCCAGATCAGCATCTGGAAGAACGAGCTGGTCACGCCCGCCGAGGCGTTGGTGAAGGCGGACAATCCGTTCACTCGTAAGCACGCCGAGGTCTACGTCGACTACCAGGCTCGTCTGGCCAAGGCGGGTGCGATGGACTTCGACGACCTGCTGATGAAGACCGTGCAACTGTTCCGCGAGCACCCCGAGGTGCTGGCCCACTATCAACAGCGCTTCCAGCACGTCCTGGTCGACGAATACCAAGACACCAACATGGCTCAGAACGAAATAGCGATGTCATTGGCGGCGCAGAGTGGTCAAGTGACCATTGTAGGCGACCACGACCAGTCGGTCTACGGTTGGAGGGGCGCCGACGTTCGGAACATTTTGCAGTTCGAGGAGGCGTTCGACGACGTCACCACAATTGTGCTCGACCAGAACTACCGCAGCACGCAAACCATTCTTGATGCGGCCAACGCGGTCATTCGTAACAACCCGGATCGCAAGGAGAAGTATCTCTGGAGCGAGAAGGGCAGCGGCGACCGCATCATGCGGTACCACGCCGAGGACGAAGGCGATGAGGCCACGTTTGTGGCGCGCACCATGCAGTCGGTGCAGCGCGAATCGCATGCGATGTGGAACGACATGGCGGCCTTCTACCGAACCAACGCGCAGAGCCGTGTGTTGGAAGAGGCATTCATGCGCTTCGGCATTCCGTACAAGGTGGTGGGTGGCACCCGCTTCTACGACCGGCGCGAGATCAAAGACGCAATGGGTTACCTGCGTGCTGTCGTCAACCCGGCCGACGAGGTCAGCATCAAGCGGGTGCTCAACGTACCCAAGCGCGGCGTCGGTGAAGGCAGTGTGGCCAAGCTCGATGCGTTCGCCAAGGCGGACGGCATCACCTTCTCCGAAGCAATGCGTCATGCCCAGGAAGCCGGCCTCACCGGCCCCGCCGCAAGGGGAGTGGAGAGCTTCGTGCGTCTGCTCGACGAGATGAGCCGGCTCGCGGCCGAAGAGGGCACCGGCCCCGGCGACCTGTTGCAAGCCGTCATGGACG
>JAYVVY010000287.1:0-7823 GCA_043786575.1 Ilumatobacteraceae bacterium | reverse complement strand
TCGCAGATTGTTGATCGCATTCTGCTGCTGCCCGACGGCACTCGCTTCCAGGTGCTCGCGCCCGTAGTTCGCGGCCGCAAGGGCGAGTACAGCACACTGCTCGACGACCTGGCCGGGCAAGGTTTCGTGCGTGCCCGCGTCGATGGTGAGGTGGTCGACATCGCCGACTTTCTCAAGCGCGACGAAAAGTTGGCGCGCTACGAGGTGCACAAGATCGAAATCATCGTCGATCGTTTGGTGCGCCGCGACGGTATCGAGCGGCGCCTCACCGATTCGCTGGAGACGGCGCTCAAGCTGGCCGACGGCGTCGCGGAGATCGAGCTGTTCGCTGCCAAGGATGCTGCCAGCGGTGACAAGTCGTTGGGTGACAAGTCGTTGGGTGACACGTCGCTGGGTGACACGTCGCTGGGTGACACGGTCGAGGGTGAGACGCTCATCTTCAGCCAGCACCTGGCGTGCCCGAAGTGCGGCACCAGCTACGACGAGCCCGCCCCGCGCAATTTCTCGTTCAATTCGCCCTACGGCGCGTGCGAGTCGTGCGATGGGCTGGGCACCACCTTTGAGGTCGACCCCGAGCTTTTGATCCCAGACCACGACATGTCCATCAACGGCGGGGCCATCGCCCCCTGGCGCACCAGCAGTACCCAGTACTTCACGCGCATGCTGGAGGCTGTCGCCGAGACGTATGACATCGATATGGAAGCGCCGTACGGCAGTCTCAACGCCAAGCAGCAAAAGGTCATCCTCTACGGCGTGGAGGGCAACCTGAAGGTCAAGTACAAGAACCGTTACGGCCGCACCCGCGAGTATTCCACCGCATACGAAGGTGTCGTGCCATGGCTCAACCGCCGCCGCGAGGGCGCCGAAAGCGATTGGGCCCGCGAACAGTACGAGGGCTACATGCGCGAGGTGCCGTGCCCGAAGTGCAAGGGTGCCCGCCTGAAGCCGTCTACGTTGGCGGTCACCATCAACGACAAGAACATCTCCGAGATCTGCGAGATGGCCATCGGCGACTCGTCCAGCTTCCTGGCTGCGCTCGAGCTCAGCGAACGCGACCGCATGATTGCCGAGCGGGTGACGAAGGAGATCAACGCCCGCCTCGGCTTCCTGCTCGATGTCGGGCTGGACTATCTGTCGCTGTCGCGCAATGCCGGCACGTTGGCAGGTGGCGAGGCACAACGCATTCGGCTGGCCAGCCAAATTGGTAGCGGGTTGGTGGGCACCCTGTACGTGCTCGACGAGCCGTCAGTGGGCTTGCACCAACGCGACAATCGTCGCCTCATCGACACGCTGCTGCGCCTGCGCGACCTGGGCAACACCGTGCTGGTGGTCGAGCACGACGAAGACACCATCATGGAGGCCGACTGGATTGTCGACATCGGCCCCGGTGCCGGCGAGCACGGTGGGGAAGTGGTGTACAGCGGGCCGGTCAAAGGCATTCTCAAGTCGAAGGCATCCATCACCGGCCAATACCTCAGCCGTCGGCGCACCATTCCTGTGCCAGAGGTGCGGCGCAAGCCGGGCGATGATTGGTTGGAGATTCAGGGTGCGAAAGAGCACAACCTCCGCAACCTCGATGTGAAAATTCCGCTTGGCTGTTTCGTGGCGGTCACGGGCGTCAGCGGGAGCGGCAAGAGCACGCTGGTGCGCGACATTCTGCTGCCGGTGTTGATGCAGAAGATCTACAAGTCCAAGACAGCGGCTGGGCGCCACAAGAACATCAAGGGCATCGAGAAGCTGGACAAGGTGATTGACATGGATCAATCGCCCATCGGTCGTACACCGCGCAGCAACCCCGCCACGTACACGGGCGTGTTCGACAACATCCGCAAACTGTTCGCCACTACAGCCGAATCCAAGGTGCGCGGTTACATGCCCGGCCGCTTCAGCTTCAACGTTGCCGGAGGCCGCTGCGAGGCGTGCAGTGGCGATGGCACCATCAAGATCGAAATGCATTTCCTCCCCGACGTATATGTGCCGTGCGAGGTCTGCAAGGGTGCGCGCTACAACCGCGACACGCTCGACATTCAGTTCAAGGGCAAGAACATTGCCGAAATTCTTGACATGCCGGTGGCTGAGGCCGTCGATTTCTTCGCGAACCAGCCTGCCATCCACCGCTACATGCGCACGCTGATGGACGTCGGCCTCGGCTACGTACGCCTCGGTCAGTCGGCGCCCACGCTGTCCGGCGGCGAGGCGCAGCGCGTGAAGCTGGCCACCGAATTGGCCAAGCGCAACACGGGCCACACCATTTATCTGCTCGACGAACCCACCACCGGCCTACATTTCGAAGACGTCCGCCGCCTCCTCACCGTGCTGTCACGGCTGGTCGACCAGGGCAACACGGTGCTGGTCATCGAGCACAACCTCGACGTCATCAAGACCGCCGACTGGATTGTCGACCTGGGGCCCGAAGGCGGCAGCGGTGGAGGCATGGTGGTCGCCCAAGGTAGCCCGGAGGCGGTCGCTAGGGTAGACGACAGCCACACCGGTCGCTTCCTCAAGACCCTTCTCGACGGTTGACCAAAGTAGGTGTCGGCGCTACTATTCCATGCGTGACGAAGACTGCGTTGAACATCGACAAAGCGAAGGTGTTGCGTGCCGCTGAGGTCCTGGGTACCCAAGGGACGACGGCAACCATCGACGCGGCACTGACCGACATCATCGCCCGCGACGCCCGGGCCAGGCTGGTCGAGCGCATGCGTCGCCTCACGCCGGAGCAGCGTGACGCAATCCTCCACAGCTGGGACTGACGTGGCAACGCATCTCATCGACAAATCTGCATGGGCGCGTCTCGCAGACGATGGTGTCGCCGAGCGCTGGTCGGGTCCGCTCTCCGCCGGTCGTGTGGCGGTGACCGGCGTCGGCATGCTCGAGATACTGATCTCATCGACGTCTGGTACCGACTTCGTCGATGCCCGGTTCGAGCTCAGCATGATGCCTCGAGTGGCAGTAACCGAGCAGATCATCGATCGCGCACTCGACGTGCAGGGTGAAATGGCCAGCCGTGGGACGCATCGCGCGCCTTCCCCCGCAGACCTCGTCCTGGCGGCGTGCGCCGAAGCGAACGGGCTGACCGTGCTGCACTACGACAAAGACTTCGATCTGATCGCCGCCGTCACCGGGCAGCCGATGCAGTGGGTTGCGCCGGCCGGGTCGGTCTCGTGACTGACGCTCCATTGGTGGCCGACACCATTGCGGACCACTCGGTGCTGCAGCGGCGAACGCTTGTCACGCTTCGTCTCGCGCAGGTTCCCGGGCAGGCGGCTGTCGCCGGCGTGGTCGCTGTTGGCGCTCTGCTCGCCAAGGATCTGCTGCATGGCAACGACCGCTTTGCGGGTTCGGGCTCCGCAGCATTCACACTTGGTGCGGCGTTCCTGGCGGTGCCGCTGTCAGCCTTTATGCGCCGAAACGGTCGCCGCCCAGGGCTGATGTTTGCGTTTGGTCTCGGTGCAGCTGGCGCCGTCATCGCTGGTATCGGCGGCCAGCTGCGCTCGTTCCCATTGTTCCTCGTTGGCATGGTCTGTTTCGGCGGGGCGCAGGCGGCAACGTTGCAAGGTCGCTACGTTGCGGCCGACTTGGCTCGTGACAACGATCGGGCGAAGGCCATCGCCAGCGTTGTGGTGGTCGGCACCCTGGGCGCCATCTTCGGTCCCATCCTCACCCCGTGGGAGAAGCGGGTCGGCAAAGCGGTCGGTCTCGATCAGTTCATCGGCCCGTTCTTCTTCGCCTCGCTGTTCTTATTGGTGGCGCTTGCCGTCATCGCCCGCCGGCTACGCCCGGACCCGTTGGCCGTGAACGGCCAGCTGGACCGGCACGCAGAGCGGGTACGTCCGCTGACGCAGGTGCGTCTCTCGTCGGCGGTCATTCGCAGTAGCAACCTGGCCACGCTAGGGCTGGTGGCAATGGTGGTATCGCAAACCGCGATGGTGGCAGTGATGACGATGACGCCGTCGCACATGAAGGACCACGGCCAGGCAGACCTGTCCGCGTACGTCATCGCGCTGCACATTGGCGGTATGTACGCGTTTGCGCCGTTCGTCGGCCGCTTCGTGGGGCGGGTTGGCCAGGTTCGCGCAGTGATGGTGGGCTCGGTGGTTCTGGCCGCGGGTACCGTCGTGTCGGTGGTAGCGGGCTATGTGCCCACGCTGATCTTCCTCGGCTTGTTCCTGCTGGGCGTTGGGTGGAACATCGGCCTGATCGCTGGCAGCAGCATCCTGACGGGCGCCGTGCCGCCCAACACGCGGGTCGAGGTACAGGGCACCGCCGACCTGACGATGAGCTTCTGCGGCGGCATGGCAGCCTTCGCCTCCGGCTTCGTCAAGCAGGCGTGGGGCTACCACATGCTGGCCAACGCGGCGACCCTGCTGGCTGGGCTCCTACTCGTGGTTGCCTACACGCATTCGCTGCGCAACCGCTCCAACCTGCCAATCTGAGCACTTCGGCCGGGCTAGCGGCCGCGGAGCTTTTTGCTCAGCTCGTTGAGCCGGTTCTTCTCGGTGCGAGACAGCGAGTCGATACCGTGCGCACTGATCTTGTCGAGCAACCCGTCCAGCTCCAGCTGGTCGATTGCCGAATGGCCTGCATCCGCTGTTGGCCACGGCCCGGCGACAACAGTCGAACCGCCCTGCCGCTTTGTCGCCCGGGCAACCTTCTTCTTCGAGGCGCCGCCACCGAACTTGGGGATGAACTCCAGTGTGCTGACCAGCCCGTACTGGCGAGCGGTGACAACGCCCACCACGATGACGCCGAGTTCAAGGAACAGCGTCTCGAAGCGCCGGTCGCCCAGGTACCGCAGGATGTCGATACCCACGTACACGCCAGCAATTGCCCACGCAGGGATACCGAAGAAGAACATCGCACCCGGATTGTCCAGGGCGAACACGACCAACAGTCCGATGCCGAGGATGCCAAGACCGAACGCATACGACACTGCTTCGAACTGGACCAGTGACACCAAAGCCGCCGGCACGACTGTCATCAGCGCAATCATGATGGTGAACCGACGACGACCGATCGAGTCCTCAATCCGGTGACCGACGAACCAGAAAAAGGCCAGCGTCAAAACCACCCAGATCTCGGTCGGCGGATTGACCGTCGGCCAGGTGACTAGCCGCCACACTTCGCCGTCGCGTACCAGCGGCCCAAGAAACGCCAACTTCAGCAGCACTGAACGCTTGATTGCGTACACGAACATGGAGATGACACCTAGGCCCACGAGCAGCGCGGTGGTGGTGACATCGATCTGACCGAGCTTGAACCAACCGTCACGAGTGGGGCGTTCGGGCATAGAGAATTGGTAGCGGCCGGGCACGTGCCAACCCTATCCGCGACACCCTCCCGCTCCCCGTAGAGTCGACCCGATGGTCACGCGCCCACCCGCCGGCACGATTCCCGAGACACCGGGCTCGTATCAGTTCAAGGACAAGGACGGGCGCGTCATCTATGTCGGCAAGGCCTCCAGCCTGCGCCAGCGGCTCTCCAACTACTTCCAAGACCCGCGCAACATGCACCCGCGCACCGCGCAGATGGTCGCGACGGCGACCTCCGTTGAGTGGATCGAGGTGCGTAACGAAGTCGAAGCGCTGATGCTGGAGCACAGCCTCATCAAGCAGCATCACCCGCGTTTCAACGTGCGCCTCCGCGACGACAAGAGCTACCCGTTCCTCGCGGTGACGCTGGACGAACAGTTTCCACGCGCACTGGTCATGCGAGGCCGTAAGCGCAAGGGCACTCGCTACTTCGGGCCATATGCGCACGCCTACGCCATCCGCGACACACTCGATCTTCTGCTGCGCAGCTTCCCCATTCGTACGTGTAGCCCCGGCAAGTTCAACGAACATCAGCGCCTCGGTCGCCCGTGTCTGCTTTTCCATATCGAGAAGTGCAGCGGGCCCTGCGTCGGTGAGATCGAGGAGATGCCGTACCGCCAGCTGGTGCAGGAGATGTGCGACTTCCTGGACGGCGACACCGATGACATCGTCAAGCGCCTGGAAGCGGAAATGGCCGGTGCCGCGAAGGAACTGGAGTACGAGCGCGCCGCCCGACTACGCGACCGCCTGCTGGCGGTGCGTCGAGCAATCGAAAAGCAACAGATGGTGGGCGAACGCAACGAGGACATCGACCTGATTGGCATTGCCGACGATGAGCTGGAAGCGGCCGTGCAGGTCTTCTTTGTGCGCAAGGGGCGCGTCGTTGGTCGCAAGGGTTTCGTGCTCGACAAGGTGGAGGAGCTGACGCCCGGCGGACTTGTCGACCGAATTCTGGAAGCGCTCTATGGCGACGACCCGCCGGCGGGCGTGCCCAAGCAGGTGCTCGTTCCAGTGGAACCCGACGACAGCGCAACCTATGAGGAGTGGCTGACGCACCTTCGGGGCAGCCGGGTACAGATTCGGGTAGCGCAGCGCGGCGACAAACGAGAGCTGCACGAGACGGTGACGCGCAACGCGAAGGAAGAGTTCATGCGCCATCGCATGCGGCGTGCGGGCGACCACAACGCGCGGAGCCGGGCGATCACCGAATTGCAGGATTTGTTGGGCTTGCCGGAGGCCCCGTTGCGCATCGAGTGCTACGACATGGCGCACCTGCAGGGCACGGACTACGTCGGCTCGATGGTGGTGCTCGAAGACGGCCTGCCGAACAAGCGCGAATACCGCCGCTTCAAAGTGCACGTGCCCGGCAACGACGACTACGCAGCAATGGAGGAAGTGCTGACCCGTCGTCTGCAGGCATACCTCAACGAGCGCGACCAGCCGCTGGACGAGGAGCTGATCGACGGCGAACGACGTCGGCCGCGCAAGTTTGCCTATCCGCCGCAGTTGCTGCTGGTTGACGGTGGGAAGGGTCAGCTGGCGGTCGCCGACCGTGTGGTTCGGGCGCTGGGTTTGCAGGACGAGATCCCCATCGCCTCACTCGCCAAGCGGTTCGAGGAGGTGTATCTGCCGGGCCGCACCGAGCCGATCGAAGTGCCCCGCGGCAGCGATGCGCTGTTCATGCTGCAACGCATCCGCGACGAGGCTCACCGCTTCGCCAACACATTCCACCGCGAGCTGCGCGGGAAGCGGATGACGACATCGTCGCTCGACGGGATACCCGGGCTGGGCGAGGCGCGCAAGAAGAAGCTGACGCAGGTGATGGGCGGTGTCAATGCTGTCAAGAAGGCACCGCTGGAGGACCTCAAGGCGTTGTCGTTCCTGCCCGACGCGGTGGCCGAGGCGATCCACGAGAAGTTCCACCGTGCGTGAATCGGTGTGGTTGCGTCCGCTGGCGGAGGACGGATCCGACGCCGTGGTGATGTTGCCGTGGCTGAACGACCAGCGAGTGTTGGAGTGGGTCTACGGACGCGACGAGGTGTATTCGCTGGATCGGATTCGCACGGAGTGGGATGCGGCGACGCTGCATGCTGAGAACGTCTGGCCGCAGCTGATCATGCTGCGCGATCGCCCGGTCGGTTACCTGCAGTTGGTGTGGGCCGAGACAGCGAACGACTGTTACAAGGCCGACGGGGATCTGACGCATGCGTATGGCTTTGACATGTACATCGGCGAGCCGGACCTGTGGGCTGCCGGGCTGGGTACTGATGTCTGTGCGGTAGCGATCGACGCGCTGCTGAATCGAGGCGCGGAGCGCGTGTTCATCGACCCGCGAGTGATCAATGAACGAGCCACTCATGTGTACGAGAAGGTCGGGTTTCGCAAGGTGAAAGTCCTGCCCGGCAACGAGCTCCACGAGGGCATTCACTACGACTGTTGGCTGATGGAACTCGACTGGCCAGCCTTCCGCACCTACCAGAACACCGGGTCCTCCTCCGGCGGCTGACCGAG
>JAYVVY010000286.1:0-12377 GCA_043786575.1 Ilumatobacteraceae bacterium | reverse complement strand
GCGGAGCCCGGGAAGGTCGCCAGCCAGCCTGCTTCGCGGCCACTGCCGCCCAGAGGTCCGGTTATCGCAGTATCTGTCGATTCAATAGTCATGACAATCGGCTCCTCGCCACGTAGGTGGACACGGTTACAAGAGGTTTGGAAGCAGTCGGGCTGCCTCGCCGGCCACGAAAAGCCCGACAAGCAACAAAGGAGGCAGGAAGACGACCCACGCCTGAGCTCGGCCCCAGCGGTGCCATGCCCACACGGCCGCCACCGACAAGGCGATGAGCGCATGCAACCAGAGTGCCAGCGCCCACAGCGTGCGCGAGTCGCCAGCCATCGCAGTCTCTTCGGTCGGCAAGCCCGCCGACGTCAGCAGTCGTGCCGGCCCCACTACTGCGTCGCCACTCAGTTCAGCATCGACGCGTACCACTCCCTCTGGCAGGAACGCGCGACCGGCAGCGGTCACGAGTACCAGCCGGGCAGTACCGGGCTTGGCCGCCGCCGGTACAGGGTCGCCCTCGTACCGCACCCCGGTGACCGTGAACTCGAACACGCCTTGCCCCGTGGTCACTCTGATCAGGTCACCAGGCTTCAGGTCGGCCACATCTGAAAAAGGACCGCCGTATGCGCCACGGCGCCCGAACATCACACTGGTGCCGATCTGGCCGGGCAGCGGCGTGTCGCGTCGATGCCCAGGGCCGTCAACGAGAGTGCCGGAACTGGTTCCTTCGCCCACAACCTCGTGGACATCGATCGACGGAATCTCCAGGAACGCGACTGCGCTACCGGACGCCAGAGGCTGGCCGGCCGTGTCCGTCGGGCCAATCGGCGCCACCCCCTTGGCGAGGGCGGCTCGGAAGCTCTGGAACGAGCGGCCTTGTGCCGCCGACTGCTGAAGGTCGCTCACAATCACAAGGTGGATGACCGCCGTGAACGAAACGATGAAGAAGAAGACCAACATCGCCCGAACGAGCTCGCGCCGCGGGCTCAACGGTGGAGTGTCGGCGCGTGAGACCCTGACCGCGGTTTGGTGTGGGCGCCGGGACCATCGTTTCGGAGAGGACGAAACCGTCTGACGGAACGTCGCGACGGCAGCCATCAGGTCTTGGGCGGGAGCACCCGCTGTGGCCGCCCGAGAAGGACGACGATTCTCCCGAAGGCGAGCAGCAGAATGGCCCACACCAGCAGTGGTAGTGGCGCACCACCTGTATTGACGATACTTTGACCGCGATAAATGGTGGTGACCACTCCTGACCCAACGAGGGTGGTGGTTGTGGTGGTGCTGCTGGTTGCCACGGTGGAGCCGACTGTCGTCGTGGTCCCCCGGACCGTCGTTGTTGTTGCCCCACCAATCGTGGTCGTGACGGCACCCGTGGTCGTGGTAGCGGCTGCGGTCGTGGTCGTGACTACTGCCGAACCACCAACTGCCCAGGCGATTCCCAGCGGCACATCAGCAGTGTTGGCCGTGACGGTGATGGTCGTCGACCAGTATTCCTGGATGGCGCCGCTGAGTTGGCAGGCGACACCGATCTTGTAGACACCGAGCGGAAGGGGCGTAGCGGTGTTCGGCAGCGACAACTGCGGCATGCCCGAGATGATGCCCAACGGGCTGGACCCGGGGAACTTGGTCGACACAGCCTCCCCGTCGACGCTGAACATCGCCGAAACGAAGCTGCCCGCCACGGCGTTCGGGCCGGACCCGAACGTCAGCGCGCCCACGTCGACACTGGCCGACACGAGGAACGTCTCCCAACGGTAATTGCTGGCGCCGCTTCCCTGGCACGCCGCTCCTTGCGGCACTTTCATCGTAAAGTCGGCGCTACCACCTGCAGTTATCGTCCCACTCGTATCCGCGAAAGTGACCGCGCCGGTCAGCGTGCCCGCGGCGAACGCACGCTGCTCGGTGCCAATACCAATCGACACCAGGCTGACGGCGATCAGGGCCACGGCGAGTGCCGAAATTGCATTGCCGACGGGGTGGGCGCGCTGTCGAACAGCGGAGAAAGAAAGGGTTGTCATGGTGACTCCTTGGTCATCGACTTCGTGTTGGTCATCGTCTTCGTCATGTTGTTCGCGGTGGGCAAGGTGGTGGCCCGTCGCCGGCGCCACATCAAAACACCGAGCACAGCAACCCCAACCGCGCCCGAGACCAGGACCCAGGTCTGGGACGACGACTCGGAATCTGTGGAAGGTGGAGGTGTCGTTCCAAGGAGCGCCCAGGTGACACCGGGGGCTGCGGACATGGCGATCTCGGTGTCCCAGAACTGCGTCGTTTGCGCGAAGTAGGAGCACGCAATGCCGAGACGGTAGTCACCTCCCGGAAACTGGTTGTCGGCCACCACAGCGAAGCCGGTCTCCGGTATGGTCTCGATCAATCCCGGGCGCCCGGCAGTTGCGTTCCTGCGCAACATGGTGAACACCAGCGGCAGGTTGTTGGCGTTGTCGAAGAGTGGGTACATGTTCGATGTCCAGGGTGGCTCGGGACCGCTCGATCCGAACACAACGTCGAGAGGGTCCTGGGCGGCAGGAATCAGGAACGTGTTGACCCGCCACTGATCGTTGACGCTGTCTCCGGGGCAGGCTGCGCCTTCGGGAAGCCGGACGAAGAAGCGAGTCGACGCATCACCACTGCTGATGGGGTCGCCATCGAGCCCGATCAGAACTACGTCACCCACATCTCCAGCCACTTGCGATGGGTCAACGGTGATCACCGGCCCTTCGCTGCCAGCTACTGAACCGACGGCGAGAAAGGAGGTCGCCACGGCCGCAGTGAACATCACGGCAACGAGTCGTGACGCCACCGACTTCGAGGAACCGGGCCTCATAGCGACGGCTCCGGCTCGAGTTCCAAATGGTCCGGGTTGAGTGAGGCGCGTCGCGGTCGCTTGCTGATCTCCAGTGCACCGATTGCCGAACCCATCGCAGCGATTCCGAGCCCCACGACCGCGAATCGAGCTCGAGACGGTGGGGTCGACGCAGTGACCGCCGACGCAGGCGCAACCGTGGTGGTGGTGACCTCGGTAGCGGTCGTGGTGACGTCGGTGGCGGTCGTGGCCAACTCGGGAATCGTGGTGGTGACCGCATCGGGCACCGTTGACGCCGGAGGGGGCGGGGTGGTCGAGGACGGGCGCCGGCCGCTCGACGGAGGGCTCTGAGTGACAGTCGCCGGCGCATCAGGCGGCGCGGTATCAGGAGGCGCTGTCGTGACGGGAGCCGTCGGTGGCGGGGCCGGTGTCATGGTCCGAACAGCGTTCGCAGCGACGGCCGCCTGGCTCACCAAGTCTGCCGGAAGTGGTGCATACCCTCTGGGAAGCTGCCCAACCTGCGTACCGATTACCTGGCCGGGACCGGCGGCGTAGTCGATGAACGTGGCGTATTCGGCTCGCGCCGTGGCATCGAGCGACAACGGCTTGATCGCCGCATAGCTGACCATTGTCAACGGATACGCACCGGGTGCCGCGGTAGACGGCCGCCCCTGCAGCACTGTGGGCTCGGAACCGGGCGTCATCGCTTGCACGCCGGTCAACAAGCCAGTTTGATCAGGTGCGACGAACTGGCGATCGGACCCGTTGTCGCCGGCACGGCTCAGCCGCGCCATCTGCACTCCGAACTGGGCGGCGGACGGTGTGTCGGTGACCGACAGCATCATTCGCTTCCCGTTGCTCTGCGGGGAGACACGGCTCCAGACCTGCGACGAACTCAACGCCAGCGGGTTCTCCACGATTCGCGCACCGTCGAACCCGGTGCGCGCCACCTTCGCAGTTTCGTTGAAGTTGCGGCTGTAGGGCATCCAGTCGGTTCCACACAGCGGCGGCGGCACGATCGAACCATTCAGTCCCCTTGGCGCACCCTGAAAGCAGTACGGGTCGGCCTTCGGAAACGTTTGGGGTATCGGCGAGCCGAACGCCACCCCGGTGGGGTTCAGCTGCGCGTCTGTGCTGTAGACCGGGTTGATGTTCATGCCCCACTCGTCGGTCTGCCCGTCGAGCCATGCCTTGGCTTCAGGATCCGCCAGCACCCACTCCCACAATTGCTGCGCAGCATCGGAGGTTCCCGAAGGAAGCTGCAGCCCGCTGAAGGTGCGATCATCGTTCGAGATGAGCGTCGGGAACTCGGGATTGAACTGCAAGAAGTCGGGATCGGTGGCCATCGACACCGGGTTGGGTTTCGCCCACTGAGCGGACGCGGGTAGAGCGCCGCCGATGCGGATCTGCTGCTGATACGACTGGCTCAGCAGCTTGGCAACCAACCGTGGGGTCAGGTTCAGCTCCGCAACGCGCACTCCAGCGAGGTCGGAGGCCGCAGGATCTCCAGATCTCGGGTTGCGTTCAATGTTGAATCCGATCACGACACCGGACACTCCGACCGGCGAGTAGACCGCTGGACTCAGTGGATCGATCGCGGTCGAGTCCAGCGGTCGCGACACCACCACCATTCCGGGGCCGCCGGCCACGGCCGAGGCGAGCTGCTGGCGCGCGGTAGCGTCGCCGACCGGCACGTACGAATACGGCGGCAACGAGGCGTCTCCACAAAGGACCGGCTGCCAACTGGCGACGGCAGGCAGGATCAGGTCGGAGCCGGACAGCCTCCGCTCGGTTCTGTTCAGCGAACACGCGGTCTCCACTGGAATGAAGCTGATCGGAACGGCGATGCGGTTCTGCCACGCTTGCGAGCGCATCGGTGACGTGCCGACGGGGGCGGCGGGGCCAGCATCGGCGAATGGAGTGCCGGCGTTCTCCACGGTTGAACTGCCACGCGGAACGATCACGATCCAGCACTGGGGAACCTTCGCACCGTCCGCCGTCGGCTGCACCTTTTGGCCGCAGCCGAGGCCGGATGACTCCAGGCCCGTGTGCACCTCCAGCAACTCGGCACCCTTGCCTGAGGCAGTCGTTCGAGCAGCGGCGATTTCGTTGGTGGTGACCGAGTTGGAGTATGGATTCAGCCATGAGTTACCACCCTGCGTGCCTTGCAAGAACGTGGGGTCGGTCTGCACGTCGATGGCGGTGCCATCGACGGAGCGGAACGGCCTCCACACGAAGCCGCTACGGGTGTCAACGAAACCGTCGGTGCGATCGAGGTTGGGCCAGCCGACCACCCCGATGATCCGGCTCACTGCGTAGGGATCGGGATAGATGGACGCTGGCGGCGCTGTAGTACTGCCGATCGCTCCGAAGACGCACTGCTCTGGCGGGGGGCCGGGATTGCTCGGTACCTTTCCATCGTCGTCGCCCCAGCACTGCATGATTTGGAAGTAATTGGAGGAGAACGTGCCTGGGCTGGTGACGGTTGGGGCAGCCCCGGTCCAGGTGATCGAGACTGCCTGGTTGGTCAGGTTGGCCGTCTGGTTGATGGTGATCGCTACGTTGGAGAACGCCCCTCTGCCCTTGACCGTCACCAGCGAGTCCGTGGCGAGAAGGGACGTGTCGATGCCCTGGCTGCCCGCGACTGGGTCCGCGTTCGCGCCGGGCCCGGCGAACATCGCGCCGACTACAACGACCAACGGCCCCAGCAACCAACCGCTGAGGCTTCCGCGCCGCCTCATGCCGGTTTGCTTTGGGCAAAGTGCCGCCACGCCACAGCCGGTGCCAACACGAGGGCAAGGACGAGCAAGATGACGAGCAGCAGCAGTGCCACCGACGTGGACGACTGCGGCAGGATCGTCGACTGCACAGGGCCTACCACGCCGGGTGCTGCCACACCGGCACCAGCACTGGCACCGACGCTGGGGTCTCCGCCGACCACCTGACCCGTCTCGGGGTCGACCACCGGCGCATTCACCCCGTCGACAGCCACCGGCGTGCCGACGGCCCCAGGTACCGTGACCGCCGGGACAACGGCACCGCCCGGCGCGGTCACAACCGGCGCCGTACCGCCGCCCGGCGCAGCAACACCGGGGACGGCGGGGACGACAGCGCCGCCCGGTGTGGTGACCACGGGGGCCACGACGATTGCGGGGCCCGAGACGTCGGTCTGCTGGTTGGGTAGACCGCCGGTGCCATTGGGGCATTGGCTGGCCGAGCCCTGCTGGTCACACGCTTGCGGTTGCGGCGCCGTGTCGGCCAGCAGGTTCGACCCGTCGGGCGAGAACGTCGGGTTCTTGCACGACGAGATCGCGATGTCCTGAACCTCAACCCCGGGAATCTTGCGAATCTGGTCGAAGCTCGCCTCGACCAAGTTGATCGGCATCGGCGAGTACCCCAACGACGCAGACTGCTGTTGTGCCTGACACATCGCGTAGTAGGCGAACGCGCCCAGCGTCTTGCCCTTCTCCTCGTTGAACTGTCCTGCGACGACCGTCGGCACGATGAGGTAGGAGTATGACGACAATGAGTAGTTCCGCGGATCCCTGTCCGTGTACACGCCCTCCAGCTGCTGGGTCAGATAGTTGGCCGGATCGCTCTCGTCGGTGTTGATCCGCGCCTGTAGCAAGGAGACGGCCACGTTCTGCGGCGTTGGTTCCGTGTAATAGCCGGCTGCATTGAGCATCTTGACCACGGGAAACTGAACACCGAGGGCGTACGAGTAGTTGACATACCCAATGGCGCCCTCAGCGAAACCCTGGCTGACGTAACCGGAGATGCCGAGGTCGCCCGACTGGGAGATCATGCCGGGAAGGGTCGGGTAGAACGACGTGTAACCGCAGGCTGGCGCTCGGCCAGAGTCCTCGCAATATGAGTTCCACAGGTCCGGGTGCTGCGCAATCATCCACTTCGTCAACTGCGCAGTGGAGCCCGAGCCGTCGGAGCGCACGACAGGAACGATCGCCCGAGCCGGCATCACCAGGCCTGGATTGTCCGCCTGCAGGGCAGGGTCGTTCCAGTTCGAGATCTTGCCAGTGAATATCTTGGTGACATTCTCACCCGACAGTCGCAGGTTGGTCACCCGCTTGCCGTTGATCTGCAGGTTGTACATGAACGCCGTGCCACCGGCGACGATGGGAATGTAGGCATAGCTTCCCGGTGCCGGATTCTCGGGCGCAGAGCCGTCTTCGGGCGCGAACTGGAAGGGAATGTCCGAACCGGCGAAGTCGACTGTTCCGTTGAGAAAGTTCTTGCGACCGGCACTGGAACCGCTGGGGTTGTAGTCAACCGTGATGCCGAACTGTCGAACGTTGACGCGCATTGCGTCGATGGCGTTCGCCGACCAGGACGAGCCTTCGCCGGAGATGCGCTGGTAGCTGAGCGCGGTGACGATCGGTGGCGTTCCGCCGATCGCAATGGTGCCGACGATCATCAAAAGGGCGAGACGGCCCAACGAAGCAAGGGTCGGTAGTGGACGGATCATGTCGCTCCCACTTGCGCGAGCTCGGTGGCCGCCTCGGGTGTCGAGTTACGTCGCGCCTCGATGCGTTCCGCGTCCGCTTTCGAATGCGCCATGGCCTTGCGCGACTGGCGTTTCGACAGTCGCCCGGCAGGCTTGCCGCCGACAACGCGGGCGACGGTGAACAACAACAGCACCAGCAGCATCAGCACAGCCGAGGTAGCGAAACCGCGTGCGATCTGCGTGGGCTGCGGCGACCGGACCAACTCAAACGCAGCGAGAGGGAGCGAAACCATCGGGCCGCTCGTGGGGTTGTAGTTCATGGTCGACGTGAAACCGGCGGTCAAGAGAACCGGTGCCGTTTCGCCGATGCCACGGGCCACCCCGAGGATCACCGAGGTCGTGAGGCCCGAACGGGCTGTCGGCAGCACCACGTGCCAGACGGTCCGCCACTGCGGCGCTCCCAGGGCAGCCGAGGCCTCGCGCAGGTTGCCCGGAACCAGACGAAGCACCACATCGGCCGAACGGATGATGATTGGCAACATCATGATGCTGACGGCGATCGACGCGGCCAAGCCGGACCGTTCGAAGCCCAAGATCAGGATCCACGTGGCAAAGATGAACAGACCAGCAAGGATTGAGGGCAGAGCCGTCATCGCTGTGACAACGGTGCGGACGAGCGCCGCACCACGGCCGCGAGTCTCGGTGATGAACACCGAGCAGGCCAGACCGAGCGGCACCGTCAATACCAGCGCCAGGCTGATCATGATCAGCGTCCCCACGATTGCGTGTGCGATGCCACCGACCTCCAGCGGGTCGAGCGGTCCGGCCGCACTGAGGTCCTCTGTCCAAAAGTTCGACTTCAGTAGGGCCGTCCGACCGCGGTAGAGCGTAAAGACGATCACCGAGACCAGCGCAGCACCTGCGACCAGCATGCAGGTGCTGAGCAGGACGCTCATCACTCTGTCGATGACCGCCGGACGATCCTCCGTCAGCGACACGAGCACCGCAAAGGTGGCCAAGAACACCAGAAAGCCGACCACCGTGAAACCGAGCCACCCGGATAGCGACGTGAACTGGCCGAACAACAGCATGGTCGTAGCGAGTGAGCTGATGCTTGCGCCGAACATCAACACCAGGTCGTGTCTGGAGACGCGACCGAGCGAGCGTCGCTGCTGAGGCGGCAAGTTGCGCGACGGACGCGAGGGAAGAACGGTCAGCTCAGCAGTCATGCTTCACTGTCCGCTCCGGATCGCGACCTGGCAACGAACCATGAGGCCGTGAAGTTGACGACCAGTGTCACCGCAAAGAGCGCGAGACCTGCGGCCATCAGCGCCGACAGACCGAAGCCCGACGCCTCGCTGTAGCGCAGGGCAATCAGGCTGGACACCGAGTTGCTGCCTGCCTCCAGGATGTGGAAGTTGATGTCGAAACGAGGAGAGATGATCAACAAGACGGCGATGGTCTCGCCCAGGGCACGCCCGAGACCGAGCATGGATCCGCCGATGATGCCGCCGCGGCCGAACGGCAACGACACGACACGAATCATGCCCCACCTCGTGGAGCCCAAGGCGTAGGCGCCCTCGCGCTCTCCGATCGGCACCTGCGAGAACACTTCGCGCATCACGACGCACTGAATTGGCATGACCATCATGGCCACCACCACGCCGGCGACGAACGTCGACGCGCTGTACACGGTAGCGCTCGAAAGAGGGCTGTTCGGGTCCGCCCGCGCAACTTCGAAGAAGGGCAGCCACCCGAACCAGGTGTTCAGCCATCGCGAAAGGCCGATGATGTGACCCTGCAGCAGGAAGAGCCCCCACAGGCCATAGACCACGCTAGGTACCGCAGCCATCAGGTCGACTGCAGCGATCAACGTCGACTTGAGCCATTTCGGCGCGACTTCCGTGATGAAGAGCGCAGCGCCGATCGAAATCGGCAGCGCGATCGCGACCGCCACCACGGCAATCAGCACTGTTCCCACGAGGACAGCAGAGATGCCGAACTTGTTGCGGTCCGGCTGCCAATCCGGTGTGGTGAGAAACGAGACGCCCGTTGCCGATAGCGCCTGCGCAGCCTCGATCGCAAGGAACAGCCCTACCGCAACCATGATCGACAACACGAGCAAGCCGCTCAGGGATGCGCCGCCGTAGAAGATCCGGTCGCCGCGCGTGCGACGCAACGTGATGAGGCGAGGTTTGGGCGGAGGCGCGCCTACCGGGGCTTCTGAAACGACCGTGGTCTCGACAGCGTCCAGAGGCAAAGGGGATTCGAGGAGGTCGGTCATTGCGTCACACCAACCAGGCAGCGAGGACTACGAGGACGATGACCATTGCTGCGCTCAGCAGCAGGACGTCGACGTGCTTCGCATGTGACCAAAAGGACTGCTTCACCGGCGCCGGAGGCGCGATAGGCAGCGGGGAGAACATCTGCGTGGTTGGCGCCCACACGGCAGGACGCTCTTCGAGCGCACTGGCGATGACCGTCGCAAACACGCGAGCGAATGCCTCTGCATCAATCACCACGTTGACCGGCAGCTGCGGCGCCAACTGAGCGGGCGGCACGATTGGCATCTGCGGCACCGGCTCGAAGACGGATCGGACAACAGGTTCGTCGTCCGCTGCAAGAACGGGTTCCTCAGTCAGCTCCGGCGCGAACTCGACGATCGTGTCCGTAGCCAGTTCGTCCATCGGCTCGGCGACTGGCTCGGGCACTTCCGGCGCGAGTTCTTCGGCCAGTTCCGGTGCGGGTTCTTCGGCCACTTCCGGTGCGGGTTCGGCGACTGATTCGCGTGCCAAGTCGGCGGCTCGCTGCGCCACGAAGGCGTGCAGGGCGGCCGACGCAATCAGCGCTGCCTCACCTCGCGCAGTTTCCAGCACTCCATCGGCTTCGCGCTGCGCGATTGCCAGCTCGGCGTCCATTTCGTCGCGACGGTGCTGCCAGGTTCGGCTGGAGGCGGACAAACGATCGGCCTGCTCACGCAGATGGTGCTCGCTGCGCTCGGCATCATCTGCGTCACGCTCGGCGGTGCGTAATTGCAGCGACAGCATTGCCACGGCCGCGCGCCAAGGAAGCCTGGCCGCACCATTGGCCGCAGGTGCCCGCGGAGCAGGTTTGGCGGCTACGGACGCTGCAACCAGCGTTGCAGCCTCAAGGATGACCACGGCCTCTTGACGAGCGGCGTCGAGCGTGGCCTGCGCTTCGGAGTGCACGGCATCCAGCGCCTCGGACAGGTCAAGGCGGCGTTGCTCGACAAGCTGCGCAAGACGTTCCCGCAGCTGGTCGCGCGCTCTCGCCCGGTCAAGGGTGGCGGTCTGGTTTTCGGCCTCTTCGGCCTCCAGCACAGCTGCGCGCAGGTGCAAGCCCAGCAGCGCCGACCCGGACAACGAAGTGCCAGATGAGTACACCGTCTCGTCAAGCATCGGGCGCCTGGCTGGCGGCCGGGTCCTTCGACACGTGGCGGAGGCGAGCAGCCTGCAGGCGGGCTTCGGCGACAATTTCAGCGGCTTGCGCTTGGGCGTCGTGCCGTAACCGAGTGACAGTCACTGCGTGGTCGCGCTCCATCTCTTCGACGGTCTGGCGAGCCAGGACGAGCTCGGAACGCGAGTCCGCCTCGATCTGTGCATCTAACGCAGCCGCTCGCTCTCTGGCAGCGACAGCACGTGCCTTGGCCGCAGCAATCTCACCTTCAAGACGAAGACGTTCGCTGACGTCGTCGTGCGCAGGCGCATCGGTCGAAGTGTCCGCATTGTCGTTCGCGTTGACGTTGTCGTCGTGGACGTTGACGTCGTGGTTCATCGGCGTGCCATTCAGGCCAGACATCTGTACGCCTACCCGATCCATGCCATGACGGCTGTCAGCATCGTGGCGAGGACCACGGTTGGGGCTACCGCCTGGGCAATACTGCGCCGACGCCACCGCTTGGGTGTGACAACCGGAGCGGGGTCGTGCACCCAGAACTCACCAAACCCGTCCGCGGGAGCACCCTCGATGAAACGCAACTCGCGCGTTGGGCGCTCGGCAGCGTCTGGGGCTACGTGCAACGAGGGGACGGGCGTTTCGCAGGGAGCAGCGTTGGTACCACCAAGCGAGCCGATGAGATCGTCAAGCAGGCCGACGAGATCTGCGGGGTCGGCAGAGTCGAGTCTGGCCAGCAGTTGTTCAGCACGAGCGGGCAGCGCCACGACCGGCGCAGATTGTGAGGCGACGGCACCAGCCTCCAACGCTGCGAGATATCGCTGCACTGCATCACGGGCACGCGCGAGCACTACCCGGCGCAGCTCGTTCTCGTCCAGCCACCATCCATCGAGCAGCAGCGTCAGCTGCGAGCGGCACCGACCGTACGAGCCCTGGTCGTCAACATCTGCGCCGGCTGCGCCCTCGTCACGCGGGGTTCGGCCAATCACACTCAGCTCATGGTCCAAGTCCGCTCGAAGGAGGAGGATCGAACGTTGCGCATCGAGAAATTGCCTCGTCAGCTGCACCTGCATCGAACTGGCGGCCGCGAGCTGATGCGACTGGCCGCCCAGCTGAGCGCCGGCCATGCTGAGCGCCTCAACGAAGCGCGTGTGCTCACGGCGCACGGTTGCGAGGTAGCCCTCAACCGCAGCGGCATTGCCTGTGGGCAGTTGCTCGGCGGGGACGTCTGACGGCCGGGTCTCCATACCGTGGCGATGGTAAAAGGGCTCGGTGACGCCCATATGAACGCGTTGTGGTCACAAAGTGGACGCAACATGAATTCCCCGTGACGCCGCTCAAGCGGCCACTGGGTTCCGCCGACAACCGTTGCTTACAAACGGGTGAGAATTTCGGGGCCGTTGTCGCCGACCAGCACGGTGTGCTCGACGTGGGCTGCCAGTGAACCGTCGGCGGTCACGATGGTCCAGTCGTCGTCGAGCTCGTAGACGTCGTCGCTGCCACCGGCCAACAGCATCGGCTCGATCGCCAGCACCATACCCGACAGCAGCTCGTAGCCGCGGCCGGCCTTGCCACGGTTCTCGACATCGGGCTCTTCGTGCATGGCCCGCCCTATGCCGTGCCCGCAGTAGTTGCGAGGGTTGCCGTAGCCGGCCTTCGCGACCAGCACCTCGACCGCGGCGCCGATGTCGCCGAGGTGGCGATGCGGTCGCA
>JAYVVY010000285.1:0-10803 GCA_043786575.1 Ilumatobacteraceae bacterium | reverse complement strand
ACCCGCTGCTGGGCCGTTGTCATGACGAGCCGGCCTCAATTACCCGTTGGGCCAGCGCCGCCATGACCGTCGGGTTGTCATTGACGCAGGCGGTGCGGGCGAATGCAACGCCTCGCTCGGCGGCATGGCGAGCGGCTTCGATATCGAGGTCGTACAGCACCTCCAGGTGGTCGGCGACAAAGCCGACAGCGCTGACGAGAATTCCGTCCGTGCCTGCCTGCGCCAACTCGTCGATCACCTGCAAGATGTCGGGGCCGAGCCACGGCTCGGGAGTTCGGCCAGCACTCTGCCAGGCGATCGACCAGCTGTCGGCGGTGAGCCCCACAACCTGCGCAACGGCCTCAGCCGTTGCGCGCAGCTCGTCGGGGTATCGGTCGCCGGCGGTGATGATGCGCTGCGGCAGCGAGTGGGCGGTGAAGAGCACTTTCGTGTTCACCGGCAGCGTGGCCAGCTTGGTGCGCATGTCGTTGGCAATGAACTGGATGAATGCCGGTTCAATTGCCCAGCTTTCGATGCCGTGCACGGCGATGCCATGGGGCTGCGCGGCCGCGGCGGCGCGGTCGAGGTATTGACCGATGGAGAACGCCGAGTAATGCGGCGCCAACACGACTCCGACGATCTGCTGGAAGCCGTCAGCAGCCAGCGTGTCGACGGCCGTCTCCACCTTGGGCTCGGCGTGCTTGAGCCCCAGCACCACGTGGTATCTGCCGGGGGCCGCAGCATCAAGTGCTGCTTGGAGGCCAGCGCGTTGCGCCTCGGTTCGGGCAGCGAGGGGGCTGGTGCCACCGAGTGCGTCGTAGCGGGCAGTGAGGTCGGCCAACTGTTCGGGAGTCGGTGCGCGGCCGCGGCGAATGTCGGTGTAGTACGGCTCGATTTCCTGAGGCGTGCGGGGGGTGCCGTATGCCATCAGCAGCACTGCGATTGTTTTCTCTGCATCCATGGGGCTCATCGTCGTGGCCCACTCATCGCTGCGTCGATTCGTGCACGCGGTTGGCGACAGCGGCCAGCACGTCGGGGTCCGTGTTGGGCTGCACGCCGTGGCCAAGATTGAAGATATGGCCCGGATGCTGAGTGCCGTCGGCCAGCCGATTGTCGGCCAGTACCGCCTCGGTGCCTTCCAGCGCTACCTCGGTGCCGGCGAGCACCAGGGCGGGGTCGAGGTTGCCCTGCACGACCAACTGCGGCCCCATCCGCACGCGTGCGGCCAGGATGGACGTGCGCCAGTCGAGCCCGATGATTGATGCGCCGGCCGCGAGCATCTGCTCCAAAAGGTGGTCGCAGCCGATTCCGAAGTGGATGCCGGGTGCATCCGGGTGCAGTGCCTTGAGTTGCCCGAACACGGCACGTGAGTGGGGGAGCACGAACCGTTCGTAGTCGAGCGCGCTCAGCGCGCCGGCCCACGAGTCAAACAGCTGAAACGCGCGAGCACCGTTGCTCAGTTGGCTACTCACGGATGCCACCGAATGCTGCACCAACCGGGCCATCAGCGAATGCCAGAGCACCGGGTCGGTGTGCATCAGCTGCTTGGTGTGCTCGTACGTGCGACTGGGGCGACCCTCGACGAGGTAACTGGCCACTGTGAACGGCGCTCCGGCAAACGCGAGGAGCGGCACTTCCTGCGGCAACGCGGCGACCATTTGACGTACCGTCTCCAGGACGTACGGCGTGTCTGCCTCAGGCTCGAACTCGCGCAGCCGAACCAGGTCTGTGGCACTGCGAAATGGGGTGGCACAGACCGGCCCGGTGCCGGGTGCGACATCGATACCGAAACCGACAGCGTGCGCAGGTACGACGATGTCGCTGTAGAGCACGGCAGCATCGACGCCGTAGCGGGTGACAGGTTGCAACGTGAGCTGGGTGGCCAGCTCGGGCACCTTGATGGCATCGAGGATGCTGCCCTCGCCCCGTAACGCTCGGTACTCGGGCAAGCTGCGGCCAGCCTGACGCATGAACCACACCGGAGTGTGCGCGGCCGGGCGGCCGAACGCCGCGTCGAGGAAGGGGGTAGACGCCATCGTCTGGGCACGTTACCGTCTTGGCCCGTGTTGCGCCCCGTGCATCAACCCTCGGTGCCCGGCGACCAGTTCGGCTATCAGCCCGCACTCGACGGTCTGCGCGGGGTGGCGGTCACGCTCGTCCTGTTCTTTCACGGCGGCTTCACCTGGATGGCCGGCGGCTACGTCGGCGTGTCCGTCTTCTTCACGCTGTCCGGCTTTCTCATCACGTCGCTGCTCATCCTTGAGCACCAACGAACGGGCACCGTGTCGTGGTCCGGCTTCGTTGCCCGGCGAGCGAAACGACTGTTGCCCGCCAGCCTGCTCTGCCTTGTTGCCATCTCGCTACTGGCGTGGGCTGGCGAGTTCGCGGCGGTGCCGCATCTCCGTCGCGATGTGATTGCCTCGGCGCTTCAGGTGGCCAACTGGAACGCACTCAGCGGCTCCGGCTCGTACGCGGATCTGCTCAGTCGCGCGGCCGGCGTCTCCAGCCCGGTTGACCACTATTGGTCGCTGGCGGTGGAGGAGCAGTTCTATTGGGTCTGGCCGTTTGCCTTTCTGCTGCTGCTTCGCGTGTCGAAGGGTCGCGGCCGATTGTTCGTCAACCTGGCGCTGCTGGCTGTCGCTGGTGTGGTGGCCGCGCGGGTCATTGCGGTGCACTGGGGTCCCGATGCGGCGTATTGGGCGACCCCAGCCCGTCTTGGCGAGATACTGGTTGGTGGCGCGCTCGCCGGAGGCTGCCTGCTGTGGCGCCAGCGGCCGCGCTGGCTTGGGGTCGTCGGCCTGGCAGGCCTCGGCGTGGTGCTGTGGACGGCAGTCGAGTGGCCAACTCGTGGGGGCCCAGCGTACGGGGGCTGGCTTGGGGTGTTCAGCTTCGCGTCGGCCGCACTGATCCTGGGTCTACAGGCAAGCGGTCCGCTACGTAGGGTGTTCTCGTTCGGTCCGCTGGTGTGGCTGGGGCGAATCAGCTATGGCGTCTACGTCTTTCACTGGCCAGTGTTTGTACTGGCAACAGGCAGGTCCTTGAACCTCCACGGTTGGTCGCTGTTCCTGGTTCGAATTGTCATCACGCTGGCGGTGGCGGTGGCGTCCTATTGGCTGGTCGAGAGTCCGGTGCGTCGTAGCCGCCATCGGCCACGAGTGGCGATGTCGTTGGCTCTGCCTGTCTCGGCTCTGGTCGTCGTACTGGCGTTGTTGGTGGTGCCGACGCAAGCAGCCCGCCGCCGTGTCGTTGCGGCGCCTGCCGTCACCTCTACGACAACGGTGGCCGCAGCGCCGGTGCCGGTGCAACCCGGTGTCTCGACAACCTCCACGAGTACCACCACCACGACGCTTCCGGCAGGGCCGGTCAACGTGGTGTTGATCGGTGACTCGACCGCCGATGCCCTTGACGACGGCCTCGACGAGTGGGCGTCAGAGGCGACAAATCGCACCGTTGGCTCAGTTGCGAAATCTGGCTGTGGATTGATCGCCGGCACCGTGATGGCTGGCGACATCAACGACTTCTTCACAAAGGGCTGCGACTACGCGCTGGGTACCGCCTTGCCCGACCTCTTGGCCACGCAGCAACCAGATACAGCGCTGATCATGATCACCATCCCGGATGTGACGATGCGCCAGTGGTCTGGTGACGAGGGCATGTTGGCCTGGACCGACGATCGGTACGCCCAACGAATGCTGGCTGACTACCGAGCGATGGCAGCCAGCCTGATTGCTGGCGGAGTCCGTCACATCGCGTGGGTGCTACCCCCGCCTCCTGCCGAATATTGGCTGGGCTGGGAGTCCGATACCAATTACAGCGCAGACGCGTGGGTCGGCCTCTTGGCGGCCTTGGAGGCCATGCAGCGGGAGTACCCGACGGTGGTACAGGTTGCCCGGCTTGATGAGTGGTTCGTGACCACCGGTGCAGACGTCGACCCGGCCATGCGTGACGACGGCCTGCACCTCACCCCAACCGGTGCGCGGCGAGTGATGGACGAGTTCCTCGGTCCGGTGCTGTTACGTCTGTCGGCCCTGTAGCAGGATCGCACCATGGCAACTGACGACCACTCTCATTCCTCCCTCTTCTCGCTCGCTGGCAAGACCGCCGTAGTCACCGGCGGCAGCCGTGGCATCGGTGCCATGATTGCTCGCGGCCTGCTGGAGGCGGGGGCCAGCGTGGTGATCAGTTCGCGCAAGCAGAACGAGTTGGACGAAGCTCGCCTCGCACTCTCCAAGTTCGGTGACGTGCACGCGATTCGTGCCGACGTCAGCACGCTCGAAGGCGTCGAGCACCTCGCGTCTGAGGTCGCGGTGCATTTCCCGACGCTCAACATTCTCGTCAACAATGCGGGCGCCACGTGGGGCATGCCCTTGGACGACTTCAGTGAGCACGCCTGGGACAAGGTGATGGACACCAACGTCAAGGGAGTGTTCTTCCTCACGCAACGGCTGCTGCCCAACCTGCGAGCCGGCGCCACCATGGACGACCCTGGTCGGGTCATCAACATCGGCTCGATTGACGGGCTGCATGTCAACCCGATGGACACCTACAGCTACGCAGCCAGCAAGGCCGGCGTGCACCATCTCACGCGTGCGCTGGCGAAGAAGTTGGGGCCGCAACACATCACGGTCAACGCGGTCGCGCCCGGCCCGTTCGAGAGCAAGATGATGGCCGCCACCTTGCAGGCGTTCGGTGACTCGATTGCAAAGTCATCTCCGCTCGGTCGCATCGGCCGTCCCGACGACATGGCCGGCGTCACTGTCTTCCTGGCCAGCCGCGCCGGCTCGTACGTCACCGGCTCGGTGATCGCCGTCGACGGCGGTATCGCCACGACGGCCTAGCGTCAGGCGGGCGATTCCGGGTCGTCGCGCTGGTCGCGCAGGAACTTTTCCAGCTCGGCTGCGAGGTCGTCGCCGCTGGGCATGGCGGCTTCCATCCGTCGGTCATAGTCGTGCTCCAGCATCATCACGTACGGCGCGGCCTGGTCGTCTTCGGCCACCGCCTCGTCGTGCAAACTGCGCCACCGCATGGCATCTTCGGCAAGCTTGGCGTGGCCAGTGGGCACGCCCAACACGTGCTCCAGGTGTGCCAGCAGCGCGGCCGATGATTGTGGATGCTTCGCGTTGCCCAGGTAGTGCGGCACCCCAACACGCAACGAAACCGCAGGAATGCCGGCGGTATCCAGCCGCTCCTGCAAGACGCCGACAAGACCAGTGACACCCTGATACTGCGGGCGGCTGAGGCCAAGCGCGCGCACCAGTCCGTCGTTGGTGCTGCTGCCCACAACGTGCGCGGGGCGAGTATGCGGAATTGCTTCGGGCGCGGCGCCAAGTGTGACCACTACTTCGCACGCAAGCGAGCGGGCGACAGAGATGATGGCGTCGGCGAACGTTGCGTAACGCAGGTGCGGCTCGACACCGGCGAGCAGCACCATGTCGTGCGCCCCGCCGGGGAAACGGGCGATGCGGAACTCGTTGACTGGCCACAGAATCTGACGAATGTCCGAGTCGTCGAACTCGACCTGTGGCCGCTCCTGCGTGAAGTCGTAGAACGGGTCCGCGTCGATGGAGGCGACGATCGGTGCGATGCGATCTGCCGTCAACGCGTCGACGGCGTCGGTGGCCACTTCGGCAATATCGAAGAGGCCACGCAGGGCGATCACCATGATCGGCCGATGCAGCGGCGTCAGCATCTCGAATGCGGTGGTCAGCACGTTCTCGGTCACACGTGCGCTCCAGCCAGCGCGCCAACGACGTAGTCGATGCAGGCCGTCAGGCGGGCAACATCGTCGGGTTCCACGGCAGGAAACATACCCACCCGCAGCTGGTTGCGGCCCAGCTTGCGGTAGCTCTCGGTGTCGACAATGCGGTTGGCGCGCAGCGCGGCGTTGACATCGTGGGCCGGTACGGAGTCCGCAAGGTCGATTGCTCCAACAACCGACGACCGCTCGGCGGCAACGGCCACGAACGGACTTGCGAAGGCCGATGCCTCCGCCCACGAGTACAGGTTGGCAGCCGAGGTGCGAGTGCGCTCGACACACCAGTCCAGCCCGCCGTTGCCAAGCATCCATTCGATCTGCTCGTGGAGGAGAATGAGCGTGCCAAGAGCCGGCGTGTTGTACGTCTGGTTGGCGACCGAGTTTTCAAGCGCGATGGCAAGGTCGAGCGAGGCCGGCCGCCAACGGTCGCTGGCACCAATCTCACGGATGCGTTCGATCGCCGCGGGCGAGCAGGCGGCCAGCCAGAGACCTCCGTCGCCGGCGAAGCATTTCTGTGGCGAGAAGTAATACGCATCCACTTCATCGGGCACCCACGCCAGGCCACCTGCGGCGGAGGTGGCGTCGACGACGACGAGTGCGTCACCCTCCGGTCGTCGGAGGTGCATCGCGACGCCGGTGGAGGTCTCGTTGTGGGTGAGCGCGACGGTGTCGATGCCGTCTTCGGTGGCGTCGATGGTGGGGTGCGAGCCGGGGTCGCATTTGGTGATCACCGGCCGGCCCAGGTGCGGTGCCGCCACGGCGGCCTCGGCGAACTTGGAGGAGAACTCGCCGAACACGGCGTGCTGGCTGCGGTTGCGGATGAGGCCGAACGTGGCGGCGTCCCAGAACATGGTCGCGCCGCCGTTGCCGAGCAGAATCTCCCATCCGCTGGGCAGCCCGAAGAGATCCATCAGGCCCTCGCGGATGGAGCCGACCAGCTGCTTCACCGGCGGCTGGCGGTGCGACGTGCCCATCAGCTTGCTGTTGGCTTTGGCCAGCGCCAGCACCTGTTCGGCGCGCACCTTGGAAGGCCCACAACCGAAGCGACCGTCGGTGGGTAGAAGGTCGGCAGGAATGATGATGGATTTTGGATCAACGGTCACCCCCACAGTCTCGCCAGTAGGTACGCCCGCGCCAAAGAGGTTGGACGAAAACCTCACGCCACTTGCACGTGGGTTGCGGTGTATCAATTCCAACCGCCCCCAGCGGCCGAACCCGTAGAATCGGCGAGTCCGTGAATCGCAAGTCCCCCGTGAACCGAAAGGCTCGTCCGTGAACCCCACTGTCGCCCGCACGTCAGCACGTCTTGCTGCAATCGCCGAGTCCGCAACGCTGGCGGTGGACGCGAAGGCCAAGGCGCTGCAGGCGCAGGCGGTCAAGGACGGCAGCCAGAGCGTCATCGGGTTCGGCGCTGGCGAGCCCGACTTTCCGACTCCGGAGAACATCGTCGAGGCCGCGGTACGCGCCTGTCGCGACCCGAAGAGCCACAAGTACACGCCCGCTGCGGGCCAGCCCGCACTGCGCGAAGCGATTGCGGCCAAGACGCTTCGTGACAGCGGTTTCGAGTGCCAAGCCAGCCAGGTGTTGGTCACCAACGGCGGCAAGCACGCGGTTTTCACGGCGTTCGCTGCGCTGTGCGACCCGGGCGACGAAGTCATCTGCCCGGCGCCGTACTGGACCACCTATCCGGAGGCCATCACGCTTGCCGGTGGCGTACCCGTCATTGTGCAGACCGACGAAACCACCGCCTTCAAGGTCACCGTCGAGCAGCTCGACGCTGCGCTCACCCCGCGCACCAAAGTGCTGCTGTTCGTCAGCCCGGACAACCCCAGCGGCGCCATCTACTCGCCCGCTGAGGTGGAGGCCATCGGCCGCTGGGCAGTGGAGAAGGGCGTGTGGGTGCTGACCGACGAGATCTACGAGCACCTCGTGTACGGCGACAACAGGTTCGTCAGCATGCCCACTGTGGTTCCAGAGCTGGCCAACCAGTGCATCATCGTCAACGGAGTCGCCAAGACGTATGCCATGACCGGCTGGCGCGTCGGCTGGATGATCGGGCCGTCCGATGTGATGAAGGCCGCCATCAACTACCAGTCGCACAGCACATCGAACGTCACCAACGTTGCACAGGCGGCGGCTCTGGAAGCAGTGAGCGGCGACCTGTCGGCGGTAGCCATGATGCGCGACGCCTTCGCCCGTCGTGCCGTCACTATGCACCGCATGCTCAACGAGATCCCGGGCGTCAGCGCGATCGTGCCCCAGGGTGCTTTCTACTGCTATCCCAACTTCTCATCGCTGCTCGGCCGTCCACTGGGGCCCAAGGGCACGGTCTCTGCCACCACGCTGGAGCTGGCGGATGCCATTCTCGGAGAAGCCAAAGTGGCGTTCGTCCCCGGCGAGGCCTTTGGCACCCCCGGGTACGCCCGCTTCAGCTTCGCGATGGCCGACACGGACATGGAAGAGGGCATTCGCCGCATCCAGCAGTGGGTGACGGCGTAGCGTCAATCGGGTGAGCACTGCACCCGACTTCGACTTCGAATCCGTCTCGCTCGACTGGCTTCACACCAAGCCGGGCGCGAAATGGAACCGCACTCCCGATGCAATTGCCGCGTGGGTTGCGGACATGGATTTCGCCCCGCCGCCCGTGGTGGTGGACGCATTGCAGCGGGCCATCGCCATCGGCGATCTCGGTTACCCCGACTTTCGTGAGCCGGTCGGCGGCTCGGGCGCTACCGATGCGTTCATCGAGCGTTGCGCACAGCGTTACGGCTGGCACATTGACGAGCCCGACACGATGGAGCTCAACGACGTTGTGCAGGGCATCCAAATCGTCCTCCACCTGTGCACCCAGCCGGGCGATCGAGTGGTGGTGCACATGCCCACCTATCCGCCCTTCCTGCACAGCGTCGAGGACAATGGCCGGGTGGTCGTGCCGGTGCCCGCGCAGCGTTCGGCGACGTCGCCGACTGGCTGGATGTTCGACTACGAGGCGCTAGATGCAACGTTGGCGGCAGAATCGGCAAAGGTGCTTCTGCTGTGCCATCCTCATAACCCCACCGGCCACGTCTTTGATGCAGCAGAGCTGCGCGAGCTGGCTGCGCTGGCGCAGCGTCACAACCTCTTGATCATCTCCGACGAAATCCATGCCGACCTCACGTTTGGGTCAGTCGCTCACCAGCCGATGGACTTGTTTGCACCCGGCCGCACCGTCACCATTCACGCTGCGTCAAAGGCGTTCAACCTGGCTGCATTGCGTTTCGCGATCATGCACGTCGACGCGCCGGTAGTGAGCGTCGCGTTGAAGACCGTGCCTGCGCATTTGTTCGGCGCCACCAATCTGATGGGTGCCGTTGCTGCCGAAGCCGTGTGGCGCGACGGCGACGAGTGGTTGGCTGCGGTGATGGCCCACCTCGACCGCCAGCGCACGCTCTTGGGGGTCCTGCTCGCCGAGCACCTGCCATCGGTGGGGTACGTCACTCCCGCGGCCACCTATCTGGCGTGGCTGGACTGCCGTTCGCTGGGCCTGGGCGACGACCCCTCCGTGACGTTCCGGGAGCGGGGTGTGCGACTGAGTGAAGGCCCCAACTTTGGTAGTGAGGGCCTTGGCTTCGCCCGTCTGAACTTCGCCACTTCATCCAGCGTGCTACGCGAAATGGTGTCGCGCATGGCAACGAGCTAGGCGGCGGCCGCAGTCATCTGTGGGATTGCGGGCTGACGCGTGCGTGTGGCGACGAAGCCGATGGCTGCGACACCCAGCAGGAACACGACGACGTTCATGCCGAAGAGCACCTGCGCCTGGTCGTGAACGAGGGTGCACGGCACGCGTGCCAGTTCCCACGCCGGCTTGATCTTGGGGGGTGTGACCACCGTAGGGACAGGATTGCCGCCCATGGCGTCGCTCTCGAACAGTGTGCCGCACTCCACGTCTTCGACGATGACTTTGCCGTCTGCGTCCTTGCCAACGGGAATCGAATCGCTCAGCGGTCGCGAGGCCCACAAGAGCGTGACGGCGAACCAGGCCAGCAACCCAAGGGAGACGCCCAACAGAATCTTCGTGCGCCGCGACATGTGGTCAGCCTAGCGACCGCCTCCGTCGGCCCGATGTCGCCAGCCCGGCCGAGGTGTGCAGCTGGTGGTTGTACCGAGCAGCAGTTGTGCGCCGTCAGCGGTGTAGCGCAAGGCCGCTGAGCACCACCAGGCAGAGGCACTCGGCCACTTGCTCGGCCGCACCCAGCACGTCGCCACTGATACCGCCGATCTTGCGGCGGGCCAGCAATCCGGTGGCCGCAGCCGCGACAAGCGCAGTCGCCGCAAGGGGTGCTGCCCACCAACCGACGGCGACGGCCGTGATCGCGATGCCCGCTGCGCAGCCGATGCCTGCTCGCAGCGGTGTGGAACTGCGGCCGTAGTCGGCACCCAGTCCCGTGTTGGTGGCCAGTTTCATAATGCCCGCCATGCCGACCGCGGCGACCCTGGCCATCGTGTGGGCCGCGAGCGCGGCGGTGAACATGTCCAGTGGGCCAGGCATCGCGCCGAGCGAGACGATCCGGACGACGATCGAGGTGGAGATGGCGGCGACCCCGTACGTGCCGTGTCTGCTGTCCTTCAGGATCTCCAGCCGGCGTTCGACAGTCCAGCCACCGCCGAATGCGTCGGCAACGTCGCCTAATCCGTCCTCATGGAACGCGCCGGTGACCAGTAGTCCGAACGCGATTGCGACCGCAGCGGCGACGAGCGGTGTGGTGAGATGCCACATCCCAGCGGCGACTCCGCCGACGGCCGCACCGATGATTGCTCCAGCGACGGGAAACCACGCCACTGTCTTCGACAACGACGGCTCGCGGCGCAGCCTGATGGGAACGCGTGTCAGAAACTGCAGGGCCGCGATGAGGCTCACCGCAACAGGTCCCACGCGTTCTCGAGCCGCAACGCGCGACCGGCGACCATCAACAGCGACGTGTCGGCTACCGCGGCGACCAGCTGGTTCAGTCGGCCGAGTTCGTCGCGGTAATCGCGGCCCATCGGCGTATCGGGGTGGATGCCGAGGCCCACCTCATTGCTGACCACGA
>JAYVVY010000284.1:0-7392 GCA_043786575.1 Ilumatobacteraceae bacterium | reverse complement strand
GACGGTGCGCGACGTCGCCACGGTCGTGCAGCGCGGCGAGATGGTGCGCCAGATCGCGGCCGAGATCGAGACCATGATCGTCGAGCTCGGTGTCGATGCTCGACTGTTGCGCCTGCAGCTGGAGGAAGTGTTCACCTCGCTCGACGACGAGCTGGAGCTGGTGGTGGCCGACTATCCAATCGCCGCGCAGAGCTTCGCTACCCCGGCCGCCGGCGAAGCGCCCGCGTCACCGAAGGGCTTGCGCATGTTGGCGCGGGTGCCTCGGCTCTCCGACGAACAGGCGGCCGCCATCTCCGTGCACTTCGGCGAGCTGGCCAAGCTGCTGCGAGCAACGGCCGACGAAATTGCCGACGTGGACGGTGTCAGTCTCAAGGAGGCCAGAGCGGTGAAAGAAACTCTCGACCGCCTCACCGAAACAACCATCCTCGACCAGTACTACTAAGCCGACATGTTCTCGGCGGGGTGGTACGGCGTGGTGACGCCTGGCTGGGTGCCTTCGAAGGTCACTTCGCCGTCCTCGACCAGCTTGATCAGGTGGGCGAGCACACTGCGGCCGGCTGCTTTGTAGAGCTTCTTGTCAACGCCTATGTACAGCTGCTTGACGATGTCGGGGATCATCGTGGTACCTGCGCGGACAGTGGCGAGCACACCGGCTTCCCGGTCCAGGCGGTGCTGCACGAACTCGTCGACGAACGTCTTGCCGTCGGTCACCGGGGCGCCGTGCGTGGGCCACAGCACGGCGGGGTCGAGGTCTTTCACCCGCTGCAACGACGTGAGGTAATCCCGCATGTTGCCGTCTGGCGGCGTGATCACCGTGGTGCTCCAGCCCATCATGTGGTCGCCGGTGAACAGCGCGCGCTGCTCTTCCAGCCAGTAGCACATGTGGTTGGAGGTGTGGCCGGGCGTGTGGATGGCACGAATCGTCCACCCATCTCCTGAGGCTGCAATCTCGCCGTCGGCCACGCGCACGTCGGGGTCGAAGGCGTAGTCCAAGGTCTCCTCTACCTTCGCCTCGCCGGCCGCTTCGGCTGCCGCGGCGGCTGCCTTCTCCTCATCGTCGGGTTCCTCGGGCGTGTCGTCCTCAACCCAGCCCGTGCTGATGGCGTGCGGGCCAAACGCAATCGTTGGAGCGCCGCTGTACTCGCGCAGCCACGCCGCCAACGGCGAATGATCGCTGTGACAGTGGGTGATCAGGATCGCAACCACGCGCTCGCCCTCCAGCGCAGCGATGAGTGCATCGCGGTGGCTGTCGGAGATGGGGCCAGGGTCGATGACCGCGACGTCGCCGCGACCGACGATGTAGGTACCGGTTCCGTGATAGGTGAACTTCGAGGGGTTCTTCGCGATCACACGACGAATCAATGGAGCAACCTCTACGGCCTCGCCGTAGTGCGGGTCGTCGAGCAGGACGTAGGGAATGCTCACGGCGCAATCGCCCGAACAGAACCAACTTGGCGACCGTGCCCCATGATGCGTTCCTCCACCAATGCTGCGACAGCAGACGTGTCGATGCCCAATGCTCGCAGGGCGGCAAGCAAGACCGCTGGTCGAGCGCGGTCCGCGCCGTCAGAGATCTTCAGCGCAACGGCGCGTCCGTCGGGCATTGCAGCGGCGAAAACTCCGTCGGCTCCGTCTTTGGCCATCAGCCCGGGGATGTGGCGCATGATCGGAGTCGCCTGACAGGTGTCGCCGCCGACCATCTCCGGGTGCGATGTCATTGCTGCGTACACGTCGTCGCCCGCTGCGCCACCACCACCATTGGCAATAGAGCGATAGGCGCGAGCGAGTCCGACGAGGGACATGGCGTGAGCCGGAGCTCCGCAGCCGTCAACGCCGATGTGTGCGTGTTTCTCCGCGCAGAGTTCGTCGATTCCGCGAGTGAGGGAGACCTGCAACGGGTGATCCACGTCGAGATACGACGAGTCGTGTGACCACCCGTTGTGCACGCAGGTCGCCAACATGCTGCTGTGCTTGCCACTGCAGGTCATCAGCAATGAGCTGCGCTCCCCACCTGCTCGCAGCACAACCTCCGCCGCTGCGGGATCGAGCGGCAGCGCGGCTGTGTTCGCCAACGCCTCAGGACCTAGCCCGACGGAGGCGAGAATGCGCCGCACGCCCGCGATATGCATCGGCGTGCCATCGTGACTCGCACATGTCAATGCCAAAAGTTCGGGCGGCAGTGAGAGACCGGCCCGCACCATCGCCACCGCCTGCATCGGCTTGTTCGCCGAGCGGGGGTACACGATGGCGTTCGGATCGCCAACTGCGAACTCGATGTCGCCGCTGGGACCGAGGCCGACGACTGCACCGAAGTGCACCGACTCATCCATGCCGCTGCGGGAGGTGATGGCAACCGGAACGAACGATTCAGGAGTCGGCATCTGCATCGGCAGTCGGGTGTTTGGTGCGCGCCGCACGCCGCTGGTCGCGGCGCAACTTCGGTTTGATCACCGTGAGTTCGCTATCGATCACCTCGTGACGGATGCCGGTGTTACTGAGCAACGCCTGCAGCATCGCCGCGCCAGGAATCGCCAGAATCGCGCCCACGCCGCCCAGTACTGCGGCACCCGCAATTGCGGACCCGAACGCAACTGCCGGGTGCAGGTCCATCGTGCGGGCCGTGATACGGGGCAAGAACAGGTAGTTCTCGATCTGCTGGTAGATGACGACGAAGATCAGCACCACCAGCGCCTTCGTCGGCGAATCGATGAACGTCACCAGCACGGGCAGCGCGCCGGCGATGTACGTGCCAACCACCGGCAGGAATTGGCTGATCACGCCAACCCACAGTGCGAGCGCGACTGGGGCTTTCGTGCCAAGCGCCTGCAGCACCACCCAGTGAGAGAAGGCAGAGAGGCCGGCCAGTAACGCCCGCGAGTACAGGTAGCCACCCGTCTTTTCGATGGCGAGGTCCCAGGTGTCCAGCACCGATCGCTGCCGCTCGGGGCGCAGGCGGCTGCAGATCACACGGCGCAACTTCGGCCCATCCGCCACCAGGTAGAACGTGAACAAGATGACCGACAAGGCCTGCACCAGCAGGCCGAGAGCGGTCACCGACAGATCGACCACCCGATTCTGCTGGCTTTGAATAAAGGACTGCACAGCCCCGTCAGGCTTGTTGATTTCGTCGATCACCTGACTGGCATCTATGTGCGCACCGAAGGTGTCGTTCAAGAAGTTGACAGTGCGCGTCACGTACTTTTCGGAGTTGCCGAGTAGCTCCGCTATCTGCTGGCCAACGAGCGCACCGATCGCGATGAGAAAGACCAGAAAGGCGACGAGCACTCCAAGGAGGATGACAACGGTGGCCGTGCCTCGCCGCCAGCCGCGCTTGGCCAAGCGGTTGACACCGGGTTCGACGGCCAACGACAAGAACAGCGAGACGAGGAGTAGCAGAAAGAAGGTGTAGAGGCTGGCCCACAGTGACCGGAAGGCGAGTGCCGCGACCGCACCGCCCCAGAAGACGGCGACTGCCTTCCATACCCAGCGCGGCATCCGGTCCGGGGACGGCGAGGGCTCGAGAAGCGTCATCAGCTGGAACTGTACTGACCTGCTACCCGCCCCAGGGTGGAGGCCAGGTCGCCGCGGTCGGCGATCTGGACCCGATCGAGCCCGAGCCAACCTGCCATGGAGTGCAACTCGCGCACCACGTCGGGCGCCAGCTCATCCATTGGTACCCCCGGCTCGGCATACGCGCCCTGCACCAACAGCGCACCGTTGTGGCGGTCCGCCTTCAGATCCAGCCGGCCCACCAGGCTGTCGCCCCACAGAATCGGCAGCACGTAGTAGCCATACACACGCTTGGGTGCCGGGGTGTAGATCTCGATTCGGTAGTGGAAACCGAACAGCCGCTCGCTGCGGTCGCGGTTCCAGCACACGGGGTCGAATGGGCTGAGGAATGCGCACGCATCGATACTGCGCGGCAGCTTCGCCTGCGGGTGCAGGTACGCGGGCTTGTCCCACCCTTGCACCTGCACAAGTAGTAGCCGACCGTCCTCCACGAGTTCGTCGAGCAGGGGCTTGCATGGCGCGTTCTTCTGCCGGTGATAGTCGGTGAGATCCTGCATGGTGCCAACACCGTGGTGCTTGGCGGCCAGCATCAGCAGCTCCTTACGCGCGTCGGCCTCCGCGGGCGTGGGCGTTTCCAGAGCGTGCCCAGGAATCACGTTTGCGGTGAGGTCGTACACGCGGGCAAAATCATGAGGGCGGCGCGTTGCGGTCACTTGGCCGTTCCAGAACAGGTGCTCCAGCGCGATCTTGCCATCGTCCCAATCCCACCACTGGCCCTTCTTGCCAACACGCTCGCTGAGGTCACCACTGACAATCGGGCCGTCTACCTCGATACGCCGCAGCACCTCCTCGACGAAACCGGGGCGGCGCTGAGTCATCGTCCAGTAGCGGTCCCACTTGTGCTCGCGGGCCATTCGCCAGCGGTGCAAGTGATGGTGCGCTGTTTGTACGTGGCTGGCCTCGTGCACCCAGTACTCGAAGAGTTCGCCGTCGGCGGTGGCATCAGCAATCATGCTGCGTGGATGCGGCCCGAGGCGGGCGAAGAGCGGCAACTCCTGGCTACGCACCAGCACGTTGACCGAATCGATCTGGATGAGGCCCATCCGGTCGATGGCACGCCGAAAGTGCCGACGATCAACGCGGCCCGATGGTCGCGGGTCGGCGAAACCCTGAGCGGCGAGCGCGATACGACGCGCTTGCGCCAGCGACAACTTCTGCGTTGCCATCGCAGGCGAACGTGTCAGTCGGCGACGGTGATGGTGACGGAGTTGATGACCACCGGCGTGCTCGGACGGTCGCTGCGGTCAGTGTCCACGCGCTGCATCGCGTCGACAATTTCCAGGCCCTTCACGACCTGGCCGAAGTGGTTGTATTGCGGAGGCAAGCCGACGCCGCTAGGGCCGCTGATCAAGAAGAACTGGCTGCCATTGGTATTCGGGCCGGCGTTGGCCATGGCCAGCGAGCCGATCTGATACTTCTGCTTCACCGGCTCGTCCTTGAACTGGTAGCCGGGGCCACCGCGGCCGGTACCGGTAGGGTCGCCGCCCTGGCACATGAACCCGTTGATGATGCGGTGGAAGACCACGCCGTCGTAGTAGTGGTGGGCGGCCAGGAAGACGAAGTTGTTGACGGTGCCCGGGGCGTTGACGGCGTCGAGCGCGATGACCATTGTGCCCATGGAGGTTTCCATCGTGGCGGTGTAGCGCTTCGACGTGTCGATGCCAAACTCGGGAGCCTCGCCGAACTTCTGCGATACGGGAGCGGAACCATCAAGGGCGGGGAACGGTGTAGCCATGCCCGCCACGATACCGACTTTCCCCATCCCGCCCTTCTAGGTGTTGCGGATGTTGTAGTCGGTGATCAGGCCGTTGGCTTGAGCGGCCGCGGCATCGAGAGTGGACGTCACATCGGCGCCGTCGAAGATGGCGGCGATCGCGGTGGCCAGCACCGAACGCACTTCGCGCAAGGGGCCCATCACAGGGCCAGCTGACGTGGGGGCATCGGGCGAGGCCAGCAATTGCTCGTACGCCACGCCGAAACGAGGGTCCGAGGCCAATGTGGACTTGTACGGATCCATTTCGAGGGCATCGGTGCGTACGGGGATGTAGCCCGTCGCCGCTGCCCACTGGCTCTGCTGCTGCGCGCCTACCAGGTAGGTGATGAAGTCCCATGTGGCAGCCGTGCGCACGTCGTCGCCAGTGTCGACTGGCCACAACGAGGCGCCGCCGATGAGCGCGCCTGGCAGGCCGTCGGGGCCGGGCATCGGCCCGACGCCCACGTCGTCGGGCCCGATCTGTGGGAACTGGCCACCGGCCAGCGTTGTGAGCACCTGACCCAGCGATGCAGAGGTAGCAATCGTCATTGCTGCCGGCTCCTTGTCATCAGCCAGCTTGAGCAGGTTGTCGAAGCCGGTCTGCGTGTTGTCGCCGAGATTCACCGCCAGACCATCCTGCAGCAATTGCTGCAGGTACGTCAGCACCTCAACACCGGTCGGCGCATTGAACAGCACTTTCGTCGCTCGACTGGTGCGACCGTTGTCGCCGTCGGTGTAGAACTCCTGCGCCTTGCAGAACCACTGCTCGACGTACCAGCCTCCGCCCGAATCAAAGCCGGATTCAAGCGCGAGCCCGTAGCTTGCGGCACCCGAGTCGACGATCTGCTGGCTGAACTGGCGGACGTCGTCCAACGACTTCGGCGGCACATTCGGGTCGAGGCCGGCGGCTGCGAACACCTTCCTGTTGTAGAAGAGCACCGGGTTGGAGATGTTGAACGGAATCGACCACTGCACGCCCTGAGTTGTGTACGCCGCAAGCGCCGTGGGCAGGAACGCCGACGTGTCGTAACCGCTGGCTTCAATGCACTTGCCGACGGGAACGGTGCTGGCCGTGTCGACCATTGCCTGAACCTGATACTCGGGTAGCTGCACGAGGTCGGGGCGGTCGCTTTGGCTGGCGAGGTAGTAGTTGTCGGCAGTCTCTTCGTAACTGCCTTGCACGAGGTTGACCTTCACCTTGTCCTGGCTGGCGTTGTAGGCGTCGGTGAGTGTGACGACTTCCTCGCCAAGGGCGGCCGACATGCTGTGCCAAAACGTGATTTCGGTGGTGCCGGTGGCAGCCGCCAGCGCATCGGTCGGGCAGTCAGGCAGGGTGTCGGGCGCTGCGGAAGTGGTGGTGACCGCGGCAGAAGTTTCGCCGGGGGTAACGCTCTCTTGCGGCGCGGCCGTTGGGGTGGTGGCATTTTCTCCCGAGTCGGTGATGCTGCCGCCACCGCTACACGCCGCGACGAGACCCGCCGCCGCGATTACGAACGCCACGCGAGTTGATCGAGCGCGCATCAGCCCTTCACCGCCCCTGCCGTGAGACCGCGTACGAGCTGACGTTGGAAGACGATCAACAAAATGAAGATGGGAAGTGCAGCGACCACGAGTCCTCCTGTGACGAGATTGAGCCTGCTGATATCTGATGACTTCAGTCGATCGAGACCGATCTGAATCGTTTCGTGCGCGCGATCACCGCGGATCACCTGCGATGGCCAAAGGTACGCGTTCCACGTGCCAAGGAACGTGAACAGCCCGAGCGCACCGAGCGTCGGGCGGCTCAATGGAGCGGCAACTTCCCAAAGGAATCGCATGTGGCCGACGCCATCGAGCGACGCTGCCTCGCGCAGTTCGTGCGGCAACTGCAGGAAGACCTGGCGCACAAGGAACACTCCGAAGGTGCTGGCCAGCGACGGCACGATGAGGCCCTGGTAGGTGTTGATCCAGCCCAACGAATCGGCGGTGCGTTGGTTGAACACGACGGTGACCTCACCGGGCACCAGCATCGTCCCGAGAAAGAACACGAAGATGGGGCCCTTGAACGGGAAGTCAAGAAAGGCGAACGC
>JAYVVY010000283.1:0-3412 GCA_043786575.1 Ilumatobacteraceae bacterium | reverse complement strand
GAGCCGATCGTCCAGCGCCGTGCGGTTCGCCGCAGCCTGCTGTGGGAAGCGGGCGCCCGTACCATCGGCGACGCGGGTCATCATCTCAAAGTTGGCGATCACCGCCGCCGCGTCCACCATGAAGGCGGTGCCGGCTGCGGCGCGCAGCGCGTCGCGGGCATCGGCGAGCGCCACGTCGTCACAGCCGCCAACGGCATCGGTAAACGCAACCAGCTCGCCGCCGAACGGCAGGCCAGCGTCCCCAGTGCCCTCAGCGATGGCCGCGAGATCTGCGGGCGTGCCGGCCTCGGTGCTGCTCCAACTGAGCATGCTGGCGTGTGCGGTCGTTCAAAAGAAGCACTCGCGGATTCGGGAGATGCGGCCAGCGGTCAGCTCCATCTGCGGCCGGCTGAGCGAGCCCCGGCTCCATCGCGGATCCGCCATCTGCGCATCACTCATGTACTGCGCGCCGGCCAACCGCCACAGATTGTCCCACTCGTCGGGCAGCGCGCTCAGTGCCTGCACCACGGAGGCGGTGCGGTCGGCGGGAGCAGCGACCGGCACCCAGTTGAGCGTCGCCGGTGCCAACTCGGGGGCTTCGCGACCGTGTGGCGCGCCGTCGACCGGATGCGGCATTGCTGGGGCCGGCCGCCCTGCGGCGCGGGCGAACGCGACCGTCGGCACCGTTGCAACCACGATGCCAACAACCTCCACCCACTCCAGCGGGTGCATTCCCTCGGTGATCACCTGTTCATACCACTCTTGGGTGATCGTGCCGGCGTGACGCGCAAGGCGGTACGAAACATCCAGTGGCGCATCACCAAACGGCCGCACCCACGGCGGTGACGGCTGTGCCGCAAGGTACGCGTCGCGCGCAACTTCGGCGATGCGTACCCTGCGATCAGCGGTGAACCTGGCGCCGGGTGCGGCGACATGGCGGAGCGAACGGCGGTGGGCATCCGCCAGATCCTCACGAACGAATGCCATGTCGGCGAACTGTAGCCGCTGTCAACGACGGCCTATTTGGCTGCTGCGAAACCGATTTCGAGGTCGGCGAGGATGTCTTCGATGTTCTCTAGGCCGACGCTGAGCCGGACCAGACCTGCACGCACGCCGGCGGTGGCCTGTTCGTCCTCGGTCAACTGGCTGTGCGTGGTGCTGGCGGGGTGAATCACCAGGCTGCGCACATCGCCGATGTTGGCGACATGACTGTGCAATTGCAAGCCTTCGACGAACTTCTGGCCAGCTTCCTTCCCGCCGACGATGTCGAACGCGAGAATGCTGCCGTAGCCCTTGCCGCCGCCGTACTTCTTGGCCCGCTCATGCCACGGGCTGGTCTCCAAGCCGGCGTAGGAGACGGCTTCCACCTGCGGGTGCGCCACCAGGAACTTGGCAACCTTGTCGGCATTTTCGAAGTGGCGCTCCATCCGCAGGCTCAGTGTCTCCAGGCCTTGCAGAATGAGGAAGGCGTTGAACGGCGAGATGGCCATGCCCAGGTCGCGCAGCATCTGCACGCGTGCCTTGATGATGAAGGCACCATGGCCCAACGCCGGGAAGTAGGGCAGCCCGTGGTAGCTGGGGTCGGGCTCGGTCATGTTGGGGAAGCGACCGCTGGCCGCATAGTCGAACGTGCCGCCATCGATGATGGCCCCACCGATGCTGGTGCCGTGCCCACCGGCAAACTTGGTGAGGCTGTGCACGATGATGTCGGCGCCCCACTCGAACGGGCGGATCAGGAACGGCGTTGGCACCGTATTGTCGACGATCAGCGGGATGCCGTGGTCGTGCGCGACCTTGCCGACACCCTCGATGTCGAACACGTCGTTGCGCGGGTTGGCCAACACCTCACCGTAGAACGCTTTCGTGTTCGGGCGGATAGCGGCTTCCCACTGTGCGAGGTCGTGGGGGTCGTCAACGAACGTGACCTCGATGCCGAACTTGGGCAGCGTGTAGTGGAACAGGTTGTAGGTACCGCCATAGAGCGACGGGCTGGCCACGATGTGGTCGCCGTTCTCCGCCAGCGTCAGGATGGCCAGCGTCTCGGCCGCCTGGCCCGATGCAACGACAAGCGCGCCGGGCAGGCCGACGGCGGTGGTGATGCCGCCTTCCAGGCTGGAGAGGCGAGCTTCGAGTGCACCCTGGGTGGGGTTCATGATGCGGGTGTAGATGTTGCCAATCTCGGCCAGCGCGAAGAGGTTCTGCGCATGCGCCGAGTCGCGGAATTGGAAGCTGGTCGACTGGTAGATCGGCACCGCACGGGCGCCGGTGGTCGGGTCCGGCTCGCCGCCAACGTGAATCTGCCGTGTCTCAAAACCCCATGTCGTGCTGTTGGACGTGTCGCTCATAGGCCGCTGACCCTAGCGCTCAATACCCGACCTGACAAGTCGGAATTCCAACCGTCAGCGTATAGGGGGCGTGATAGGTGATTCCCCCGATGTGCCCACCGATGGACCTCGCGGACAATGAGGCCATGACCAAGCACCTCCTCACCCTCAGCACAGCACTCGTCACCTCCGTCGTCGGCGCCACCTTCGTGGTCGGCGCCCAGCCCGCATCGGCCGGCGGCTCTCCCCCGACGCTCAACTGCCTCGCCAACGTGTGCACCATCTTGCACAACGATGCGGCCGACAGCGACGGAGACGGCTTCACCGATGCCGACGAAAAGCTGTTTGGCAGCGACCCCTACGACGCCAACAGCTGCCCGTCCGTGATCTGGCTCTTCGATCACATTGCCGACGCCACCCTGCCGGGCTTCTGGATCGAACCGATGATCGACCTTGTCACCGTCTCCCCCGACGGTGACGTGGTGACTGCAACCCTGCTGGATGCAATGACCAGCCTCGGCCTGAATGTGCCAAAAGAGTCCGACAACTTCGGCCTGACGATGGCGCCAGCGGGCATCGACCTGGGCACCATCGGCGGCACCCTCGATTGGCAGGTACACGGCGAAGGTACCTCCAAGAATCCCCGCCCACCCGACGCGCCAGATTCATCGCTCTACGGCTTCGCTGGCGGCCCGCCGTCTGAAGCGAAGGTTGACGTGCCGAACGGGTATGTATTCGTGCACAACAGCTTCGAGCGCGGCGAAGCATCATCGACCGTCTACTTCCACAACAGCGACGGGACGCTCGCAGGGGTTGGCACGGCAACCGGCAAAGACCCGTGGCAGACCCAGGCCGCAGCGGTGGCCGCCGGCACACCCTCCACCGCGAACGCGGAGGATGCCGCCGCGCTCGCCGCGAAGATCGAGACCGAGACGAAGCGTCGGGCACAGGAGCAACAAGACGCTGATGCCGCAAGAACTGCCCGTGAGAAGGCCGACAGGGAGTAGGCCGAGAAGGACGCCAAGCAGAAGGGCGACGAAGCTGAGGCAGCAGCGAAGAAGGCTGCCGAGGAAGCAGCAAAGAAGGCCGCCGAGGAAGCGAGGAAGGCC
>JAYVVY010000282.1:0-3498 GCA_043786575.1 Ilumatobacteraceae bacterium | reverse complement strand
AGGGCAGTAGCTCAGCTGGTAGAGCAACGGTCTCCAAAACCGTCGGTCGGGGGTTCGAATCCCTCCTGCCCTGCCCAATAATCCACCCGAAGCACTGGCGTCCGCCGGTGCAGAACCGAGTGAACGAATGTCACTGGATGACCTCAACCGAGAGCAAAAGCGGTCGCTGAAGCGATCGGGCGACCTGAATGAACAGGGTCAACCCACCCGCGCCCCTGCTCCGGCGAAGAGTGCAAAGACCGAAAGGGTTGGGCCTGCCCAGTACCTGCGGGAAGTGCGCGACGAGATGCGCAAGGTGGCGTGGCCGAAGTGGCCCGAAGTCCGCCGTTTCTCCATCATCGTGCTCGTCACGGTGGTCATCTACACGGCCTACGTCTTTGGCCTTGATTCGTTGTTCGGTGTATTTACAGGCTGGTTGTACGACTGATTATGACGAATGAACTCACTCCCTTCGACGACACCGACGTGATCGTCGACGACACTGTCGACACCGATGCTGTCGCTGCCGCCACCGCGGACGACGCTGCGGTCAACGACGACGACGTGGTCGATGTCAGCTTCGATCTCTCCGACGAGCCTGCCGCCGATGGCGAAGCTGTCGAGGAAGAAGCCCCCGTCGACGACCCGTGGACAAAGCCCGGCCAGTGGTACGTGGTGCACACGCAGTCGGGTTACGAGAAGAAGGTCACCGCCAACCTTGCGGCTCGCATCTTGTCCATGAACATGGAAGAGAAGATCTACGAGACCGTCATCCCCATGGAAGAGGTCGACGAGTTCAAGAACGGTCGCAAGCAGACCGTTCAGAAGAAGGTCTTCCCTGGCTATCTGCTGGTTCGTTGCCAGATGGACGACGACAGTTGGTACTGCATCCGCAACACGCCCGGTGTCACCGGTTTCGTGGGGCAGAGCAAGCATGGCCAGAAGCCCACGCCGCTGTCGCGTCGTGAAGTGCAAACATTCCTCGCCGCCAAAGGCGACGGTACGGGTGGCATGCCCACTCGCAAGAAGCCCAAGCTCGATTACGAGGTGGGTGAGAGCGTGCGGGTCAAGGAAGGCCCGTTCGCCGATTTCGCCGGCACGGTCGCAGAGATCAATGCCGATCACATGAAGCTCAAGGTACTGGTGAACATCTTCGGTCGCGAGACCCTCGTGGAGATGGACTTCAGCCAGGTCAGCAAGCTGTAGTTACGGCACTCATCGTTGCGGCTCGAGTAGTCGCGGCACCAAGAACACAACAGGAAGTAGTCAGTCATGGCAAAGAAAAAGGTTGCTGCGATCATCAAGATCCAGATTCCCGCAGGCAAGGCCACCCCGGCCCCGCCAGTGGGTACCGCGCTCGGGCCGCACGGCGTGGGCATCATGGACTTCGTGAAGCAGTACAACGCTGCCACTGAGTCGCAGGTCGGCACCATCATCCCGGTGGAGATCACGGTCTTCGAAGACCGCACCTTCACCTTCATCCTCAAGACGCCGCCAGCACCCGTGCTGTTGCGTCAGAAGGCTGGTCTGGCCAAGGGTTCCACCACCCCGGGCAAGACCATCGTCGGCTCGGTCACCGAAGCCGACATCGAAGAAGTCGCCAAGATCAAGATGCCCGACCTCAATGCATACGACCTCGAGGCCGCCAAGCAGCAGATCCGCGGCACGGCCCGTTCCATGGGCCTCAAAGTCAACGCATAACACATTTCATTCATCGCTCGTCCGGGACAACCTCGCCCGGCGGCGCAACCCCTGAGGGAGACACAACATGTCGGGTAAGAAGTACGACGACGCAGTAAAGAAGTACAACCGTGACCAGCTGTTCACGCCCACCGAGGCGTTGGCAATGGTGCAGTCGTTGGCAAGTGCCAAGTTCGACGAGACCGTCGAGATCGCCATGCGTCTCGGTGTCGACCCCCGCAAGGCAGACCAGATGGTGCGCGGCACCGTGGCCCTGCCCAGCGGCACGGGTAAGGACGTGCGCGTTGCAGTGTTCGCCTCCGGCGAAGCTGCGCAGGCCGCCCGCGATGCCGGTGCCGACATTGTCGGCGCCGACGATCTGGCTGCTGAGATCGAGAAGGGTGTCTTCAACTTCGACATCGCGATCGCAACTCCAGACATGATGCCGCTGGTCGGTCGCCTCGGCCGTACGCTCGGGCCGCGTGGCCTGATGCCGAACCCGAAGACCGGCACCGTCACGCAAGATGTCGCCCGCGCCGTCGCCGAGTTCAAGGGCGGCAAGGTGGAATACCGCACCGACCGCTACGGCAACGTGCACGTGCAGCTGGGCAAGGTCAGCTTCAGCCCCGAAGACCTGGAAGCCAACTTCCGTGCAGTGCTCGATGAGCTGCAGCGTGCGAAGCCGGCCTCGGCCAAGGGTCGTTACCTGCGCAAGATCACCGTGTCCAGCACACAGGGCCCGGGCGTGAAGGTGGACACCAACCGCTTGCGCGTCGAAGTCTGACCACAACCGTCTCGCAAGATCAGCTCTGACCACGAGCCGCCAGCCCTCACGGGTTGGCGGCTCGTGTCGTTTTGGGCCCCTGCGCCAAGGATGTCCTCATCGAACACACCGGTCGGGGCGACCCGATGCACGATCGTGGCGATGTTTGCTTCCACAATGCGCCGTTCGCGATCCAGCTCGCGTACGAATGCCTCGGGCCTCCGCCGGCGACATTGCTGTCACATCCAGGTTCGAAACCACTCGCGAACCCATGTACTCATCATCACAGAAAGGTGCCTGAGAGCACGTGTTGCTCAGTCGGTGATCACGGTGATGACTATGTTGCCGACCTTTTGTTGGGTCTCCACGTACTTGGTTGCTTCGACTATCTCGTCCAGGGGATAGGAACGGTCGATCAGAGGCTTGAAGTTGCCGCTCTCAAACAACCCCTTGATGACTTCGACCTTCTCCTTGTTGTAGACCGGCAGCGGGAACAGCACCTTTCGACGGCGCTTCAGTCGGGAAGTGAAGAGGGCAAGCCACGGGTTCTGCCAGAGGAAGCCGAGGTCGGTCACCAGGTATGCGCCGCCCGGTTTCAGTGAGCGGCGGCACTTGCGGAACGAGTGCTTTCCGACGGCGTCGAACACGAAGTCGTAGGTCTCGCCGTTCGCAGTGAAGTCGGTCTTCTGGTAGTCGATGACGGCATCGGGCCCGAGTGCGCGAACCGCCTCCACATTCGACGTGTTGCAGACTGCGGTGACATGCGCGCCGGCCACTTTCGCCAATTGGACGCCGGCCGATCCAATTGCACCCGACGCGCCGTAGATCAAGATTCGCTGCCCCTCGCGCACGTCAGCCCGACGTAGATAGGTCATCGCGAGGGTGGCGCCGTCGGTCGCAGCAGCCGCCACATCGAACGGAACACCATCGGGAATGGTGGCTATCGCTGCGCTGGCCTTCATCGACATGAACTCCGCGTGCGCGCCGTAACGGACAGCGCTGACGCCGAAGACTCGATCTCCGACTGCGAACTCCGTGACGCCGTGCCCGATACCTTCGACGACTCCGGCGAACTC
>JAYVVY010000281.1:0-9948 GCA_043786575.1 Ilumatobacteraceae bacterium | reverse complement strand
TCGGCGGCAGTCCGGCGGCTCCAGCGCAGCAGGGTAGACACGCCGCGGCCCTTCTTGGCCACCACCTTCTTGGTCAGCCCGCTGAAGGAGGGCGGGTCGTTGGCCGCGTCGAACACCAGCTTCACCGCCGGCATCGCGGCCTTCACGTACCGGCGGTAGCCGTCGACTTCCTGCGGGTAGTTGCGGCCAATCGAGTCGAGTGTTTGTTCCAAGGAGTGGTAGCTAGCCCACGCAGGCCCGCCGCTCCACGACATGTTGACCTGCGCCGGCTCTACGTCCAGGTACCGCAGCCCGTGCCGGGCAAGGTCCAGTTCTTCGATCACCGGAGTGGTGCGAAACGTGATGTGGTCGCAGTTGCAGATGTTGACCATGGCACCCGCGAAATCCTCGCTGGCAGCGGTGCCCCCCACCGAGTCCCGGGCTTCCACGATCAGGGTGCGCAGGCCCCCTCGGGCCAGATATGCAGCGCACACCAACCCGTTGTGGCCGCCACCCACCACAATCGCGTCATAGTCACTGCTGGCCGTCGCTTTCGTACCCGGGGTCGTACTCATCGACTCCATTCTGCCGGGCCGTCCGCCCCGTATGACGGCGAGTGCAAGAGGCCGCGCAGGTAGCGTGCACACGTGACTCGCGTTCGTTACTTTCCCGACCTCACCGGGCCCCAGGTTGCCGAGCTGCTGACGGACCGCAGCATTCTCGTGCAGCCGCTGGGTGCCATCGAGCAGCACGGGCCGCACCTTCCTCTGAGCACCGACTCGGTGGTCGCCACCTCCGTTGCGGAAGCAGCGGTTGCGGAGGTTGGCGACGAGCTGGACGTGTGGCTGCTGCCCACACTGGAATACACGAAGAGCAACGAACATGCCTGGAGCGCCGGAACCGTGTGGCTTAGCGCAACCACGCTGATGGCCGTGCTCGACGACCTGGGGCGCTGTATCGCGACGACGCCTGCGAGGCGCCTCGTGTTTCTCAACGGTCATGGCGGCAACAGCGCGTTGCTGAATGTCGCCAACCGTGAGCTGCGCCTGGCACACGGGTTGATGACGTTCGTGACCCACCCCGGTGTGCCTGCGGACCAGGGCGGCACCTCACCTGCCAACGAGCTGGGAATGGGCGTGCATGGTGGCACCGACGAGACGTCGCTGATGTTGCACCTGGCCCCGCATCTGGTGAACATGGAGCTCGCCGAGCGGCGCGTACCCGAGGCGCTGGCGATGAATCAGTACGTTCGGTTCGGCGGCAGGGTCAGCTTCGGCTGGATGTCCAACGACTTCTTTCCCGACGGCTACATCGGCGACCCAACTGCGGCCACAGCAGAGCTGGGCAAGCAACTCTTCGACGGCGCGGTACGCGGGTTTGGCGAGGCGCTGCGCGAGATCTCCACCTTCAACTTCGGCAAGCCGCAATGAGCCTCGACGCGCTACGCGTTGACGGCACACGGCTGTGGGCGCGGTTGGAGGCGCTGGGTGAGCTTGGTGCGGTGCACGGCCCGAACGGTGAACGCGGCAATGCACGCCTTGCCCTGACAGACGAAGATCGCGACGGCCGCGACCTGGTGATGAGCTGGATGCACGACCTTGGCCTCTCAGTCGTGATTGATGCGGTGGGCAACGTCATTGCGACCCGCGCGGGCACCACTGCGGGTGCCGCTCCCGTCCTTGTTGGCTCGCACATCGACACCGTCCGTACGGGCGGCCGCTTCGACGGCAACCTCGGCGTACTGGCCGGCCTGGAAATACTGGAGACACTGGAGCAGCACGGTGTCTCGACCGCGCACCCCGTCAGCGTTGCGTTCTTCACCAACGAGGAAGGGGCGCGCTTTCAACCCGACATGCTCGGCAGCCTGGTGTACGTAGGCGGTATGGCGGTGGAGGAGGCGTTGGACGTGCGCGCTGCGGACGACGGTGCACGCCTCGGTGACGAACTTGCCCGCATCGGCTATGCCGGCGCGCAGCCGTGCCCGGTAGCTGTCGCGCCGCACGCCTGCGTCGAGCTGCACATCGAGCAGGGCCCGGTGCTGGAGGATGAAGGAATCACCATTGGTGCCGTCACGGGCGTGCAAGGCATTTCGTGGACAGAGCTGACCGTCAGCGGCCAGTCTGCGCACGCAGGCACCACGCCAATGCGGCTGCGGCACGATGCCGGCTATGTGGCTGCGGCCATCGTCACCGGGGTTCGCGCCATTGCCGTCGAGATGGGTGGCACCCAGGTCGCCACCGTTGGCCGGTTCGAGTTGCAACCCAATCTCGTGAATGTGGTGCCCTCGAGGGTGACGATGACGGTTGACCTGCGCAACACGGATGAGGGTTTGCTGCAACAGGCGGAGGCTGTGTTCGCCGCGCTGTGTGAGCAGCTCGCTCGGGAGGCGGGTGTCACCATTGAGCACCGGACGCTGGCTCGCTTCGAGCCGGTGGAATTCAACCCTGCGATGGTGGACCTGGTGGAAGCAACCGCTCGCCGGTTGGGACACTCGACCAAGAGGATGCCCAGCGGTGCCGGCCACGATGCTCAGATGCTCGCGCGGGTGTGCCCCACCTCAATGGTGTTTGTGCCGAGCGTGAACGGTCTGTCGCACAACATTGCTGAATACACCACACCAGCGGACATCACCGCCGGCGCCAATGTTCTGCTACAGGTGGTGCTCGCCATTGCGGGCGCGCTGCCACCGGGTATCTGATGAGCAGCTCATTCGATCTTGTCACCATCGACTCTCCGCAACCCAGGCTTCTGGCCGAGTTCTGGTGCGCTGCGCTGACCCTGCACGAGACGCAATGCGAAGACGGTGATCGCTGGCTTGTGCTCAGTGATATGACCGGTGTGCGGCGTCTCGGGCTGCAGCGCGGCACGCACAGGCCGGGCGGCACACACCTCGACCTGGTATGCCCGCCCGACGACTTCCCCGACGAAGTTGCTCGGCTGGTTGCGCTCGGGGCCGGGCTCGTCCTGCCGCCGCGCCACGAACCGTACGGCGCGATCGCCAATCTGATGGACCCAGATGGCAATCACTTCGATCTCTGTGCCTATCGGCCCTGACGCGAGGGCGTTCCCACGCGATAGAACCTGCGGGTGCACGTACTGATCGACAACCCCGTCCTGCTGCTGTTCGTTGTCATCGGTGTCGGCGGCGCGTTGGGCACTGTGCGTGTGAGGGGTGTTGCGCTCGGCCCGGCGGCTGCGCTGTTTGTTGGACTCGCCGTCTCCGCGTACGACGAGCGGCTGGCCAACACGCCGGCCATCGTGTCCCAAATTGGGTTGGCGTTGTTCATCTACACGGTCGGCCTGGCCTCCGGGCCGTCGTTCCTGGCGGAGCTGCGCCGTGGTGGCTCGAAGGTGCTGGTTGGTGTCACGGTGCTGCTGGCACTGTTTACCGCCGCGCTCGCAGGGGTCGGCCAGCTGTTCGGCTTCGACGCCGGGGAACGTGCCGGGCTCTTTGCTGGTTCTCTTACCAACACGCCGGCATTGTCCGCGGCGCTACAGACACTGGGCGATCGCGTGGCCGAGGGTGCAGTGACCGACCCGGTGGTCGGTTACTCGCTTGCCTATCCATTCGGGGTCCTGACGATGTTGCTCGCCGCGCAATGGTCGCTGCGCAGACGAAGCGCCCCCTCCCGGGCTGCACACACAGCCAGTGTGCCCATCGCACGCGCAACCACCAGCGCCACCGTTCGGGTACAACGTTCGGATCTTCCCCCGCTTGGGGCGCTGCGCCACTGGCAGGGTTCGCACTTGGTGTTCTCGCGGTACGAGCACGACGGTCAGGTGGAACTGGCCACCACCGAGGTGAAGTTGATGCCTGGTGATCTCTGCGTGGTCATCGGCGCGCCCGACGAAGTCGAACGGTTCATTGCGTGGGCAGGCGAGCGCAGCGTCCGCCACCTTGCCCTCGATCGCACCACCTTCGACTTCCGTCGAATATCAGTGTCCAACAGGACACTGGCGGGAGTACACCTCCGCGACCTGGACCTAGAGGGCCGGTTCGGTGCGACGGTGACTCGGGTTCGCCGAGGCGACAGCGACGTCGTCGCCGACCATGATTTCGTGCTGCGACTGGGCGATCGACTACGAGTAGTTGGGCCGTCCAGTCGTTTGAAGGAAGTCGCAACACTGTTGGGCGACTCGGATCGCGGGCTTGGCGAGGTCGACGCGATGGGCTTCGCGATCGGCATGTCGATCGGCTTGCTGATCGGGCTGATCTCGATCCCGCTGCCAGGAGGTGGCTCGGTACAACTGGGTGTTGGTGGCGGCCCGCTGATCGCCGGGCTGGTGCTCGGCACCTTCTCACGAACGGGTCGCATCACCTGGCAGGTGCCGCACGCGGCCAACCTGACCCTGCGTCAACTTGGCATTCTGATCTTCCTGGCTTCGGTCGGTATTCGCTCCGGCGCGACTTTTGCCGACGCCGCGGGCACTGCTGTGGGTGCTCGGCTAGCGATTGCCGCCTTGATCGTGACGGTCATTCTTGCGCTGGCCAGCGTGCTGCTGATGCGGATTCTGGGCAGCGAGCCCGAGTCTGCGGCGGGCCAGATTGCCGGTATCGAAACCCAGCCGGCGGTGCATGCGTATGCCGCCGAGAGCACCGGAGGCGACGAGCGGGTAGATGCCGGCTACGCCCTCGTGTTGCCCTTGGCGATGATCCTCAAACTGATACTTGTCCAACTGCTGATCTAGCCGCGGTGGCACTCGGTGCAGGGGCGCGCAAAGGGGCGCCGGCCGAAGCCGACGCCCCCTTCGAGCTACTACTTCATAACGACTTCAGGTATCGAGTGCGATCAGAGCTTGATCGAGGGATCGATGAACTGGTTGGTGACGATGTCGTCAGGCACGAGGCCGTCCTTGGGCGTTGCACCCTGGGCGGTGTACACCGGAATGGCAAGACCGATCAGCTCGGCGACACGGTCCATGTCGAAGCTGCCCATCGTGCCGTCGGTGCCGTTTGCCTGCAGGCCATCAGCCTTGATGGTCTTCACACCGAAGTCGGCAGCACCAGAGGTGTAGGTCCAGCCGAAGTCACCGCCGAACGAATCAACCGCGGCGAGAATGACCTCGTTGCCGTGGGTGGGGTCGGTGAGGTAGTCGACGGCGGACTGCTGGATCATCGGAACGACAGCCGCAAGGCAATCGGCGTACTTCGTGATGTTGTCCGGCTTGGTGGCGATGCTCTGGGCGTAGTTGCGCCAGCCGATGTCGTTGATGTACTCGTACTTGACCGGCTTGCCCCAATCGGCCAGCTCGACTTCGTACAGGTACGGCTCAGCTGAGCCGAAGCCCTGCTGTGCTGCCTTGCCCTCGTCGGCGATGAACAATGCCGGGTCGCCGCTGTAGGAGCCGTCGACCTGGTCCTTGCTCAGCACGTTGGTGGCCGTGAGGAAGTCCATGTAGGCCGCGCCACCGAAGTAGCGAACCGTCACACCCGCTGTGCCGAGGTCAGCGATACCGGTGACGTCGGGGTAGGTGGCCGGGTCCCACATGATCATCTGCGGGTTCTTCTCGAAGCCGGACATGACGGCGACGGTGGGGAAGTCACTGCCCGAGAACTGGATCGCCTCGTCGGTGTACACGAAGCCGAGCAGAACGTCGTCATCGTTGTACAGCAGCTGGGTGACCGGGGTGAACTGCTGGGGCTGACCACCCGAGCGGATCTGAATATCCACGCCGGTATCGACGCCATCGCTGCCGATCAATGGGCCGGTGACGTATGCCTTGTCGGCGTCCATCGTGTAGCCGTCGCCGACCAAGTTGTAGATGAAACCGTGTTCGGCCTCGGGCATCCAGTCCGTCTGGATGACCACGGTGTCGGGGCACACACCGGTCAGTGCACCAGCGGCCTCCCCGCCGGTGGTGTCGGGTGCTGCAGTCGTGTCCTGGGTGGCCGCCGTGGTTTCGGTGGCTGCCGTGTCGGCCGTTGCTGCGGTGGTTTCTACTGCTGCTGTTGTCGACTCGCTCGTCTTGTCGTCGCCGCAGGCGGCGAGGGTGACGAGCGAGACGAGCGAAATTGCCAGCAGAGTGCGGCTGCGTCGCTGTTGCATTCATTGCTCCTTGGGTGTTGGTGGGTTCACACTGCTCGGGAGATTGCGAACAATCTCGGTGGGTACGGACATCTTTGATTGCAGGGGTCAGCTGCCTCGTCGAGTTGATTCGTGCCAGTGGCCGACAACGAGCTTGGCGATGTAGCTGAAGACGAAGAACACCGTGATGCCCAGCGCAGCGGCGATCAGCAGGCCGCCGTACATGGCGGGGTAGCGCAGCTTCTGGCGGAATTGCTCCATCACAATGCCGATGCCAGGTTTCTGTCCCTGACGGAAGAACTGCTCGCCGACAATGGCGCCGATGACGGCCAAGCCGGCCGAAATGCGAAAGCCAGTGAAAATCGCTGGCATAGCGGCTGGGAACTGGAGCTTGAAGAGGCGAGTGAAGCTGCCGGCGTTGCGCAGCGTGAAGAGATCGTGCTGCGAAGCATCGACAGATGTGAGACCGAACAGCGTGTTGGTGACGATGGGGAAGATAGCGATCATCACGCAGACGTAGATGCGCGACTCCATGCCGCCGCCGAAGATGGAGTAGATGATGGGCACGATGGCCAGCACGGGCGTTGCCTGCAGCGCCACCAGGTACGGGTAGATGGACCGCTCCAGCCAGACAGCGCGGGCCATGAGGACTGCCAACCCCATCCCGAGGATGATGGTGATTGCAAGCCCGATCGCCGCGGCGTACGTCGTCCAACCCAGGCCTACGAGCAATTGCCGACGGACGAGTGGGTCGAGGAACGCTTGATCGATGACGGTGACCGGCGACGGCAGCAGGCTGGGCTTCTTGTCGAGGAAGCGACGCATGCCATCACGGTGCATGTACTCCCAGAACCCGATGAACAGGAGAAACACCACGATTGGCCCGATGATCGAGCTCCACTCGCGACGCGGCTTGAGGGCAATTGGTGCGTCGAGGTCGACATGCACCGGCGCGGTGTGCGCATCGTGCGACAGCACCTCTGCCTGTGTAATTGCGATGGAGGTCGCTGGATGTTCGTCGGTGTAGCTCATGCGTGGGCTCCGCGAAGGGTGTGGGAGATCTCGCCGGCGAGGCTGGCGAACTCCGGAGAGAAACGCAGGTCCGGCAGGCGTGGGTACTCGAAGGGAATCGGGTAATCGGCGACGATGCGGCCAGGACGGGCACTCATCACCAGGACTCTGGTGGAGAGGAACACGGCTTCACTGATGGAGTGCGTGATGAAGAGGCCGGCGAACCCTTGGCGGGCGAACAGCGAGATGACCTCGTCGTTGAGACGCTCCCGGGTGATCTCGTCGACAGCGCCGAACGGTTCATCGAACAAGAAGACCTTTGGGTCCAACACCAGGCTGCGTGCGAGGGAAGCTCGCATTTTCATGCCGCCCGACAGTTGCTTCGGGTACTTCTTCTCGAAACCCTTGAGACCGACCAACGAGATCGCTTGTGCGGCGCGTTTGGCACGTTCGGCTTTGCCGACACCCTCCAACTCCGCCAACAGCTCGACATTGCGCTGCACATTGCGCCACTGCAGCAACGTTGCATCCTGGAAGACGTAGCCGACCTGGCGGCGGTTCACGGAAACGAAGCCGGTGGTGGGCGCGTTGAGGCCAGAAGCAACCTTCAGTAGCGTGCTCTTGCCGCAGCCAGATGGGCCCACGACGGTGACGAATTCGCCGGGGGCGACGTCGAAACTGGTCTCGCTGAGGGCGTGCGTGCCGTCGGGGTAGACCATCGACACGCTGTTGAAACTCAGTGCGGGAGCGGTACTCATCGCGACAACCATAGTTGGTGCATCTGTTCCAGCTTGCCCTGTGTTGCTCATCAGTGCATCACCATTCCGCCGCTCACGTTCATGGCCTGTCCTGTGCAGTATCGGGCCTGGTCAGAGGCCAAGAAGAGGGCCATATCAGCGACTTCGCCAGGCTCTGCGCAGCGCCCCAACGGCGACAGCGCGGACCACTGAGCAATCATCTCTGGCGTGCGAGTGGCGGCTCCCATCTCGGTGAGGACATACCCCGGACAGATGCAGTTCACCCGGATGCCGTGCTCGCCCAATTCGATAGCCGAGACGCGGGTGAGGCTGATGACCGCCGCCTTCGAGGCCGCGTAGTGCGCCTGGTTCGGCGAGCCCACCTTGCCGCCCATGCTGGCCATGTTGATGATGCATCCGCCGCCCTGCGCAGCGTCGATCATCGCTCGTGCGGCCACCTGCGTGGTGAGCAACATTGCCCGCACGTTGATGTCGAAAGTTCGGTCCCAGTCGTCGACGGTGATGTCGAGCAGCGGCGCCATGTGCAGAATCCCTGCGTTGTTGACCAGCACATCGATGCCTCCGAGGGCCTCGATCGCGGACAGCGTGACCTCGCGGGCGTTGGCAGGGTCGGCGAGGTCGACGTCGAGTGCCTGCGCTCCCAGCCGTTCAGCAGTAGCCCGGCACTGGTCGCCCTCACGGTCGAGGAGAGCGAGGCGCGCGCCCTCGGCGGCAAACGTCTCGGCAATGGCTGCACCGATCCCGCGCGCCGCCCCGGTGATGAGGACTCGCCTTCCGGCGAGGCGGCCTGCTGCGGGGGCATCGCGTTCGGTCACCATGACGCCAACCATCGTAGGACAGCGACTGTTGCCACTTGCGCGAGGTGGTGTGAACACTCTGTTTCGTACTCGCTGCTGGTCTGCTAGGGGGTGCTGACGATCTGGCCGGCTCTGATCACTACGCGGCTGGTGGGGGCGAAGGCGATGGCTTCGCGGACGGTCTCGGCAGGGAGAATCACCAAGTCAGCGACGTCACCGACAGCCGTTCCAGCCGTGGGCAGACCCATCGCTCGGCGGACAGCGTTGCTCACCATCGTGTAGGCGTCCAGTGGGAGTACATGACCAGCCATGATCATCAGGGCTGCCGTCTCCAGGCAGTCGCCGCGACCGACCGGGTTGAACGGGTCCTGCAGGTTGTCGGCACCCGCCGCAACGTTGACCCCAGCGGCGCGCAACACGTGCACCGCTGTCAGTGCTCGCGGCGTGGCCACCGGATGCTCGCGACCCTGCAGAAAGAGGTTGCTGCTGGGGAGTGCGATCACGCTGATTCCGGCGGCCGCCAACTTCTCTGCGACTCGCTGCTGCACCGCCTGCGGTTGCATCACCAGGCTGACGCAGTGGCTGGCGGCGACTCGCTGGGTGAAACCAGTGCGCAGCACGCGGTCGGCCAGGTCCTCGAGCGCGAAGCGCTCGGGGTCGAGTGTCTCGTCGGTGTGCAGGTCGACCGGAAGCCCGGCCTCGGCAGCCATTGTCAGGAAGTTGTCATTGGCCGCGACGGGGTCCGCCTCCAGATGCGGGCAACCACCGATGCCATCGATCCCCATTGCGACTGCCTCGCGCAGTAGCGCTCTCTGTTCGGCGCCAGCGGTACCGATGCTCGGCCAGCCGCAGAGCGCGAACACTTCGATACGAACCAGATCCGCCAGACGGTCGCGGACACGGACGAGCGCGTTGATGGATGTCAGTCCGTTGGCCTCGGTGAGATCGCCGTGAGTACGAATCGCGGTCGCCCCGTTGGCGGCGATGAGGCGTGCTGCGCGCTCGGCGCGGGCTTCGGTGTCGGCTTCGGTGATGCGGTCGCGGGCGGCCTCGATGTTGACGATGGCGCCCATCAGGTCGCCCGTCGGGTTCGGCACGGTCTCAGCAAGGAAGGCCTTGTCGAGATGTGCGTGTGCTTCCGCCATCGCGGGCAACACCAGCCGACCCGCAGCATCGAGCGTGGCCGCCCCGGCTGCGGGTTGGTCGACCACGACGCCGTTCGCAATGTGCACAGTCGTGACGGTGCCATCAGCGAGCAGCGCGTTGGTAATGGCGAGCGAGGTCGGTGTGCTCATTGCAGTGACGGTAGATCAGCCACCGGCGACCGACCCGACTCGCGCACGCGGGTCGCTGGCGCCAGCCCAGAACCCGTTGGCA
>JAYVVY010000280.1:0-3218 GCA_043786575.1 Ilumatobacteraceae bacterium | reverse complement strand
CTCCCACTGGTCGGCCGCAATCGGATATAGCACCTGCGGCACGCCGTGAGCGGCGGCACCCAGTACGGTGCCGGCTCCCCCATGGGACGCCACAACCGCGGCGCGCGACAACAGCAATTGCTGGGGCACAAATTGCTCGACATGCACATTGGCCGGCACCGTGCCAAGGCTCACCGGCTCCAGCATCGGGCCGATCGTCGCGACCACATCCACATCAAGGGCGGCCAACGCCTCGAATGCCGCGACCCATGGCGCCGCTTGCGAAGTTCTCTCTGTGCCTGCCGTCAAATACACCAGGGGACGTTGCGCACCCAGCGCACTCACCCAGTCGGGTGCGACACCGGGGCCAGCGGCCGATCCGGGTCGCATCAGCAGCGACGTCGCTTCAGGCGGCGGGGGGCCAAAAGAACCGGGGAATGGGTGCAAGTAGAGCGCTCCGAAGAGGTCGCCCACGCCGGCGTCGGCGACGCCGTTGGCCACCCAGATCGGGTCCATGGCATCGAGCGCGCCACCGATCACCGACTGATGCAGTGCCCCGCTGAACGCCACCGTCACGTGCGGTATGCCACGACCGGCGGCCAGCGGTGCTGCTGCCAGCTCGGCCATCTCGTGAATCACGACGTCGGGCTGAAACGAATCGAACACCGCCGTCAAGTCGGCGCACATGCGCGGCGCTGCAATCTCCGCAAAGAACCCAACGAACAGTCGCTGGCGGCGCCGGCGCGGGTCCAGCGCCATGATCTCGGGCATCTGCGGCGCGAGTGCCGCCACGCGGCCCCCCACGCCCATTCCACACACGACAGCGTCGAAGCCCATCGCTCGCACTCCGTCACAGGCTTCGTCGGCCGTCGCCCACAACACTTGGTGGCCCACCGCATGCAGCGCTGCGGCCAACGGTGCCAGCGGCCCGATATGCCCGGCGCCGGGCGTCGACGTGAAGAGCACACGCAGTGAGCGATCCGTGGACACGACCATCGCGCACCATACCCTCGTTCGTGCAACAGTGCAGGAACTTCATGGAACCCTTTGACACCCAGCATCCACCCGACACTCCGGTCGAACCGACGCAGCCCACACTGCCGCCTCGCATCTCGATACTCACCGGGCCACCGGCAGCATCGGCCGCGCCACCGGTGCCGGGTCAGTGGTTGCAGGACCAGCCGTACGGAGCTAGCGCGCACGCCCCCTACGCGGTTGCGGGTGCCTCGCGCGGCGGCCGCTGGAAGCGGCTCATGACTCCGATTCTGGTGATTGCGTTGCTCGCTGGAGGCGCCGCCGTGCTCTTCCGAGACAAGTTGTTTCCTGCGAACAGTGCGCCCTCGTACCCAGCCGAATGGGACCCTCGTGTTGCGGCAATCGCGGAGTTCGTCGGCACCGAGCGCAGCCTGCAGTGGGTCCATCCGGTGTACGTGGAATTTCTTGCCGAGGCCGACTTCGTCGCCCTCTTCGACCAACCGACGACCCCGATCAGCGATGAAGACGAGGCGGCAGCGCGCGCCTACTCGCTGCTCTACGACGCGTTCGGCTTGGCCGTGAACTACGACTCGACACAGGGTGAGTCCACCGTTTCAGCCGTGACCACCCTGGGGTTCTATTCGCTCACGAGCGACCGCGTATTTGTACGCGGCGACGTACTGACACCAGCCGTGAGGGTGGTGCTCGCTCACGAACTGGCCCATGCGCTGCAGGCGCAGCACTTCGACCTTGCCACCGGCGGGGAGAACGACCTCGAGCTGCGGTCAGTCGTGGAGGCCGACGCATTACGTGTTGAGGATGCCTACATCGACACTCTGTCGGCGGACGAACAGGCAACAGCCAACCAGGCCAACAGCCTGGCGCCCGACGCTGAACAGGCGCTCTCCGACGTGCCCTGGGCCTTGGTCGAGCAACGCTACGCACCCTACGTGTTGGGCCCGATGTTGGTGGGCGACGTGTTTGCCGTCGACGGCAACGAGGGCATCAATCAACTGATCCTGGCGCCGCCGAGCGAGGAGATCCTGCTGAATCCATGGCTCTACGGAGACCCGGGGCAGGAGCCAGTCACGGTTGCAGTCGAGGTACCGCTGGGCACCACTGTGATCGACGAGCCACAGCCGTTCTCGCAGGTGGATGCGCTGGTGATGCTCGATGCGTGGCTGCCATGGACTCAAGCTCGGGAAGCGTTGAACGGCTGGGCCGGCAGTGGCTACACCAGCTACCAGCGCGAGAGCACCGTGTGCTTCACCGCCACCGTCTCCTTCGATGATTCAGGAGACCGGTTTGCGGCGGCCATCAACGCGTGGGCGAAGGCGTCTGGCTCAAGTGCCACTGCGACCACCGTCGTCAACGACGTCACCTTCGAAGCCTGCAATCGTGGCGCAGATGCCACCGAGCCGGCGACGCCGGTGGTCTCGCCGCTGCAAGCGCTGCAAGTTGAACACGGCGCCATCGCGCAGGCTGGCCCGGACCCTTCGCCGGCAGAGATCAGAAAGTACCAGTGCTTCGCTGGCACCATGATCGACGACCCACTGCTGGCACCGCTGCTGTTCGAGAACACGCTGACGACCGACGAGCTAGCACTCTTCACCTGGCAGTCCACCATCGCCGCCAACGAGTGCGGCGTCCCCCCGCCCACCCCCTAATCACGTCTCCGTTCATGCGGCAGACCTGAGAGACCGCTCCTGAACATCCCGGGAGCGCAGATCTTCAGCATTCCTCCAGCTTCGGCACGTACTGTTCCCACCCATGTCGGAGAACGCGGGAATGTCGGCGGCGCGCCTTGTCGTTGTCGAGGACGACGACTCCATTCGCGACCTGCTCGGCGCTGGCCTACGTTTCGCGGGGTACGACGTGCAGACAGTTGCACACGGCGCCGGCGCGCTGCAACTGATCACCGATGCGCGGCCGGACCTCATCATCTTGGACGTCAACCTTCCCGACATGGATGGCTTCGAGGTGTGCCGCCGTCTGCGCGCCGCCGGCGACGACGTACCCGTCATCTTCCTCACCGCCCGCCGCGAGACCGACGACATGCGCACCGGCTATGGCGAGGGGGGTGACGACTACGTCACCAAGCCATTCAGCCTCGACGAGCTGACCTTCCGCATCGAGGCCGTGCTGCGCCGCACCGGCGGCCGCACGTCCGGTCAGGCAGCCAGCCAGCGGTTGACGTGCGGGCACGTCGTCCTTGACGAGGAGACGCACCGTGTCTGGAGCGATAGTGCGGAGATCAGCCTGAC
>JAYVVY010000279.1:0-2480 GCA_043786575.1 Ilumatobacteraceae bacterium | reverse complement strand
CAGAGGCTGTGGAGGCGACGATGGGAATTGAACCCATGTGGACGGCTTTGCAGGCCGTTGCCTCAGCCACTCGGCCACGTCGCCATGCGATCTCCGGTTAGCCGGATCACGGCGCCTGCACGATAGCGGCTGAACCGGCCATCATGCAGATGGGTTCCCGACATCGCATGGCCCCGCCCTTCGTGGCAGGCTCGCCGAATGCTTTCACGACGTCTCGCCATTCCGGTCGCCGCCCTGCTTCTGTTCGCCGCCTGCAGCGACGACTCGTCATCGCCCGCTGCAACCGAGCCCTCCTCCATCTCATCGCTCGATACGACACCTGTTGACACGACACCCGCTACCGACGCACCCACGACGTCCGCGGCGGCCACGACCACGACCGTCGACTTGGTAGAGCAGGCATTGGCCTACGGCGAGTACGGCGACTACCCGGTCGGTGTCACCACCCTGCAACTCGCCGCCGGGCCAAAGGTGGAGATCTGGTACCCGGCCGTTGCGGGCACCACCGGCACCGAGACGTACGACGTGCGCGACTTCGTCGGCGAAGGTATTCGTGCAGTACTCACCGGCAATGCACCCTCAACTGTCACGTATGAGGCGAGCCGCGATGTCGAGGTAGCGGATGGTGTGTTCCCAGTGGTGATGTTCAGTCACGGCGCAGTGGGTATGCGATCGCAGAGTTCGTTCCTCACGTCCAATCTTGCGAGCTGGGGCATGATCGTCGTCTCGGTCGACCACCCCTCACGATCGATGGAGAATGTGTTGGCGGGAACGGCCCGCGTCGGGCAGAGCAACTCCGTCGACGACTTGTTGCAAGGCCTCGAGCTGATCACCGCCGAGGGCGCCGACGCTGCGAGTCGGTTCAACGGTCATGTCGACGCAGAGCGAGTTGCGGCTGTTGGCCACTCGGCAGGCGGAGGAACGGTTCTCGCCGCAGCAAGCGACCCGCGAATCGACGGCTATGTCTCGATGGCCTCGGGCGTGTTCCGGGGTAATTCCGATGCAGAGGAGGGGGCAACCACGACAACTGCCGCACCGACGCCACTTCCCGACAAGCCATCGTTCTTCATGGGCGGCTCGGTCGACGCACGGGTGCCGTTTGACACGGTCACCAAGCCGGCGTACGACGCTGCACCATCGCCAAGCCTGCTCTGGGAGATCGAGGGAGCGGGCCACAACGCGTTCGATGACTTTTGCACGCTGGGCAACGGCACCGGCATCATCGGCATCGCCGACGCCAGCGGCCTCAAGGACTTCGTCGACGCCAGCCCGCAGCTTCGTTCACTCGGCGAGGACGGGTGCGTGCCACCGGCCATCGCGGTCGACATCACCTTCCCCATCATCAACCATGCAGTGGCTGCATGGGTGCGCAACCTGTTCGGCATCGACATCGAGGCCGTCGGTCTGAGCGACGACGTAGCCGATGCCTACGACACACCCGTGACCATCACCAGCAAGTAGCTATTCGCAGCCTGTGGCGGGGTCGAAGGCCGTGCGGCTGAACACTTCGCGCAACAGCGGTTCAAAGTGCTCCAAGGTCTCGGTGGGGTACGTCGGGTCGAACGCGGCCTGGTCCCAACGCTCACAGAACGAAATGCAACTGTCGAACCACGGATGGTCGCGGTAGGCATCGCGCGCGTCGCGATCCAGACCCAGATGATGGCCGTAGTAGTACTGCTGAAACACCCCGTGCATGTTCACCACCCAGGTCACCTCCGCACGCACATACGGCCGCAGGATGGCCGCTGCCATCTGCGAGTGATTCTCCGGGGCCAATGCGTCACCGATGTCGTGGACCAGCGCGGCGACGATCCACTCGATGTCGGCACCGTCGCGCTCGGCTCGAGTCGCCGTCTGGAGCGAGTGCTGCAGTCGCGTGACCTGATAGCCGCCGAGCCCATCGTCAAGCGCACGGAGCCCGTCAAGAATCCTGTCCGGCAACGTTGCGATGTAGTGCCGCTCCAACTCGTGCAACATCTCGTATTCGGCCTTGGTGCCGTCTCTCATCTGACGAAACTGAACCGTGTTCATGCCTCACTCCTTCGGCTCCGCAGGTGTTGGTGGACCCAGTAGACGCCTTGTTCTTCAACGGTTGCAAGTACTCCGTCAGCGCTGAGGCCGGCATTGTGCGAACGCTGGACGGCTTCGCAGATGTGCACATCTTGCAAATGCACCAACCGGTGCGCGGCGACGTTCGCCGCGACCGCGTCGGCATCCGCTCCCCGACGCGCATACATCCGTCGGTGCACGACGGTACGGGTGGGCCCAATCGGTTCCATCCACATCGCAAGGGCGGCGCCGGGGAAGACGTTCAACATCAGGTTCGGCCACACCGTGAGGTAACTGCCCACTGCGTACGGCGAGTCGTCGTGGACGGATGCAATCGCCTCCCAACCCGGTTCTCCGGGCAACAGCGACGCCGTCACACGTCCGGCGTCGTCGGTTGGCCGCAGCGGACGATCCCACGCGTACAACACCAA
>JAYVVY010000278.1:0-2314 GCA_043786575.1 Ilumatobacteraceae bacterium | reverse complement strand
CCGGCGACCCTAACGGCGACCGCTCGCTAGTGGTGCGCGATGTACAGGCCCGGTGTGCCAGCTGCCACTCTCGCTGCGGCAGCAACAATGACGGCGGGTAGCAGCGTGTTCCAGCCGAACTGTTCGACGGTGAGGACCACCCCCGTGAGCATCACCGTTGCAGCAGATGCGTACGCGGCGGCGGAGCCGGTTGTCGCGAGCAGCGGTGCCGGCACGTGGAGGCCCGGCGCGATGGCCCCGCCGACTGTGGAGCCGATGACCAGTAGGGGGGCGACGTCGCCGCCGACGAAGCCCGTGCCGAGAGCGATGGCAGTGAACAGCATTTTGAGAAGCGGCACCCACCAGTCGACGTGGGCGCCGGAGAAGGCATCGCTGAGGAGTTGCGTCGAAAGGCCGAGGTAGTCGCGGCCGACCAGCACCATCATCGCCAGTGTTGCGCAGCCGCCCACAACGGTGCGCGCTGGTGGCCATCGAAACCAGTGCGCCATGGATGCGCGGACGAACATCAACAGCCACACGAACAGGCGCGCTGACAGCCCGAATGCGACGCCTGCAATCAACAGCTTGACGGGCAGTCCGAGCGTCCACGCGGGGGCGTCGATGTGCGGCCGATTCGCCATCCGATACCCGAGACTGTCGACCACCACTTTGCCGGTCATTGCCGAGACGATCGCCGGGAGCAAGGCCTGCCATCGGTGTCGGCGGGTGACCTGCAGGGTGAACACGATCCCGGTGAATGGCACGCCGAAGACCGCACCCCAACCGCCTGCGAGAGACGCGGCGATCAGGAGCCGTCGTTCGTCAGCCGAGAGTCGTGCCGCTCGGGCGGCAGTGTCAGTGACAGAGCCAGCCATTTGCAGCGCGGCACCCTCCCTTCCGACCGAGGCGCCAACGAGGTGGCCGGCGATCGATCCGCCGAACACCATCGGCGCCATGCGCGCAGGCACGCCGTGAGTAAAGAGGTGGCCCTGCTCGATCACCGCCGGCGTGCCGCCCTTCGCACGCCCGCCGAGGTAGTGGTACATGGCGCCGACGGCCAGCCCGACCACGGGCAACAACCACACCATCCAGCCGTGTGCAATTCGAGTCCTCGTCGCCCAGTCGAGGCTGCGCAGAAACGCGAATGAGATCAACCCCGTCAACGCCCCGCCAATGGCCGCGAACAGCAGCAGCCGGGCCTTGGCGATCATCGCTGCGAGACTACCGCCGCTCGTATGCTCGCCGGAGTGTCCGTCTCGTACTCCCGCCGTTCTGTGCTCGGAATCGGTGCCGCTCTATTGGCGGCGGGTTTCGGCACTGCGCGAGCTGCAATCTCCGGCGCCGTGGCTGGGCCAGTCGCGGGTGGGGCGCCTGCAATGCGACTTCCCCGGTTCCCCGATCTTGCAATGGTGCCCGATGGGAATGGCTTCTTGCTACCCCCGGGCTTTAGCAGCCGCGTGATTGCGCAGAGCGGTCAGGCCGTGCCGGGGACGACGTACACGTTTCTCAACAGTCCTGACGGTGCCGGAATTGTGCCCAGCTCGGACGGTGGTTGGTGGCTGCTCTGGAATGGTGAGTCACCGAAGGGCGGCGGAGGTGTGGCGGCGCTGCGGTTCGCGCCGAACGGCGCCGTGGCTGCCGCGGCGGGTGTGTTGACCGGGCTGAACCGGGCGTGTGCTGGTGGGGTGACCCCGTGGGGCACATGGCTGGCCTGTGAGGAGGTCGACCACGGCACTGTGTGGGAAGTGGACCCGACCGGAGTGCGCTCGTCAACGCAGCACGTTTCAATGGGGCGGTTTGCGCATGAGGCGGCGGCAGTCGACGGGGTGCGACGAGTGATCTATCTATCGGAGGACGAGCCTGACGGGTTGTTCTATCGCTATCGCTATGCGGACTCGAGTCTTGCTGGTGGGATGCTTGAAGCAGCTGTGGTCGACGACGGGGGCGCGGTGAAGTGGCTTCAAATTCCCGATCCTTCGGCGGCGACGGTGCAGTGTCGCGCTCAGGTCGCAGCGACCCCGTTCAAGGGCGGTGAGGGGTTGTGCATCATGGACGGTCGACTGGTCTTCTTGACGACCAAGGGCGACAACCGCGTGTGGCGCTACGACGTGGTCGACGAGCGCATGGACGTGCTGTACCAACCTTCGCCAGGCTCGGTATTGGCGGGCGTCGACAACATCGGGGTGACGCCCGGACACGATCTGCTGGTGTGCGAGGACGGTGGCAACATGGAGCTGGTGGCGGTTGAACTGAGCGGCCGGTCATCTGTGGTTGCACGGCTGACGGGCCAATCGGGCAGCGAGCTCACCGGAGTGAACGTCTCGCCCGACGGCCG
>JAYVVY010000277.1:0-2859 GCA_043786575.1 Ilumatobacteraceae bacterium | reverse complement strand
AGTGAGTCTCTGCAGCTACCGGCGCGACTCGGCTGCCAACCAATGCTGCACTTCCGCTTGCGGCTGCCAATGCACCGAGAAAACTGCGCCGTGTACTTTCGTTACCAACCATGCTGAACCCCTCCCGTCGGTGGGACAGTAGCGCCTCGGGAGGCAGCCTCTGACCGGAGGCACGCTGCGCGGTTAGATCTGGCTGATCAGTTTGCGGTTCTTGACCTTGGCCCGGCGGAAGTCTTTGTGCATCAGTGCGATGAAGTCGATGCTGATGCTCTTCGGGCAGGCTGCCTCGCACTCACCGTGGTTGGTGCACGAACCGAAGTACTCGTCCATCGTCTCGACCATCGACTCGACGCGGCTCCAGCGCTCGGCCTGGCCTTGCGGCAGCAGGTTGAGGTGGCTGACTTTCGCAGCGGTGAACAGGTTTGCGGCACCATTGGGGCACGCGGCCACACAGGCGCCGCAGCCGATGCACTCGGCAGCGTCCATAGCCGCGTCGGCGACGGGCTTGGGGACCGGAATGATGTTGGCGTCGGGCGCGCCACCGGTGGCGGCGGTGATGAAGCCGCCGGCCTCGACGATGCGATCGAGCGGTGCCCGGTCGACCATCAGGTCCTTGAGGATCGGGAACGCTGTTGCGCGGAATGGCTCGATGACAATCGTGTCGCCGCTCTTGAACTTGCGCATGTGCAACTGGCAGGTGGCGGTGCCGCGCTGCGGGCCGTGCGCCTGACCATCGATCATCAACGAGCACGTACCGCAGATGCCTTCACGGCAGTCATGGTCGAAGGTGATGGCTTCCAGGCTCTCGCCGATCAGCCGCTCGTTGAGCACGTCGAGCATCTCCAGGAACGATGCTTCGTCGCTGATGCTGTCGATCTTGTAGCTCTCGAAGCGGCCGGGGGTTGCGGGGCCCTCCTGGCGCCAGATCTTGAGGGTGAGGTTGTCCAGATGGTTGCTCACTTGTAGCTCCGCTTGGCGAGGTGAATGGTCTCGAACTCGAGTTCTTCCTTGTGGCGTACCGACTGCATCGGGTCGCCGGTGTACTCCCAGGCAGCGACGTGAGCGAAGTTCTCATCGTCGCGCTGGGCCTCACCTTCATCGTCTTGATACTCAGCGCGGAAGTGGCCGCCACAGCTCTCGTTGCGCTCCAGTGCGTCGCGGCACATGAGCATGCCCAGCTCGAAGAAGTCCTCCACGCGGCCGGCCTTCTCCAGCGTCTGGTTGACGCTGGCCCCATCGCCGGTGACCCGCAGGTCCTTCTTGAACTCCTCGTACAGCGCAGGCAGTTCGCTGAGCGCCTTTTCCAAGCCCTGCTCGGTGCGCTCCATCCCGCAGTAGTCCCAGATGATCTTGCCGACCTCGCGGTGGAAGTAGTCCGGCGAGCGGGTGCCACCGATGTCGAGGAAGCCCTGGAAACGCTGGCGAGCGGCCTGCTCGGCGGCTTGGAACTGAGGGTGGTCGACGCCGGGAATCGACTTGCCCAGCATGGGTGCCAGGTAGTTGCCGACGGTGTACGGCAACACGAAGTAGCCGTCGGCCAAGCCCTGCATCAGCGCTGAAGCGCCAAGACGGTTGGCGCCGTGGTCAGAGAAGTTGGCCTCACCCGCGGCGTAGAGGCCGGGAATGGTGGTCATCAGCTCGTAGTCCACCCACAGGCCACCCATCGTGTAGTGGCTTGCCGGGTAGATGCGCATCGGCTCGGCGTAGGGGTTCTCGCCGGTGATGCGCTCGTACATCTCGAACAGGTTGCCGTAGCGCTCTTTAACGACGTCGGCGCCGAGACGACCGATGGCTTCGGCGAAGTCGAGGTTCACGCCGTTCTTCAGCGGACCAACGCCGCGACCGCTGTCGACGGCACGCTTGGCGGCACGAGACGAGATGTCGCGAGGGGCCAAGTTTCCGAAGCTGGGGTACAGGCGCTCGAGGTAGTAGTCGCGCTCTGCTTCGGGGATCTGCGCCGCAGGGCGCTCGTCGCCGGCATTGAGCGGCACCCACACCCGACCGTCGTTACGCAGCGACTCGCTCATCAGCGTCAGCTTCGACTGCGTGTCGTCGGCCTGCGGGATACATGTGGGGTGGATCTGTGTGTAGCACGGGTTGGCGAAGTAGGCGCCCTTGCGGTGCGCACGCCAGGCCGCAGTCACGTTGCAGCTCATTGCGTTCGTGGAGAGGAAGAAGGCGTTGCCGTAACCGCCGGTGCACAGCACGGTGGCGTGTGCGGCGTGTGAGCGAACCTCGCCGGTGACCAGGTCGCGGGTGACGATGCCGGCACAACGACCGTCGACGAGGACGGTGTCGACCAGTTCGACGCGGTTCCATAGCTTGACGGTGCCAAGGCCGATCTGGCGGGCGAGCTGTTGGTAGGCGCCGAGCAGGAGCTGCTGGCCGGTCTGGCCACGGGCGTAGAAGGTGCGCTGCAACTGCGAGCCACCGAAGCTACGAGTATCCAGTAGGCCGCCGTACTCGCGAGCGAAGGGCACACCCTGGGCAACCATCTGGTCGATGATGTTGAGGCTGACCTGTGCGAGGCGGTGCACGTTGCCTTCGCGCGAACGGAAGTCGCCGCCCTTGATGGTGTCGTAGAACAGACGGTGCACGCTGTCGCCGTCGCCGCGGTAGTTCTTGGCGGCGTTGATGCCACCCTGCGCCGCGATGCTGTGCGCACGACGCGGCGAGTCGTGGAACGTGAACACTTCGACGTCGTAACCAAGCTCGGCCATGGTGGCCGCGGCGGAGGCGCCGGCGAGGCCGCTGCCGACGACGATCACCTTGAACTTGCGCTTGTTGTTGGGGTTGACCAACTTCATGTCGGCCTTGTAGTTGTCCCACTTGTCGGCGATGCCGCCTTCGGGAACCTTG
>JAYVVY010000276.1:0-11464 GCA_043786575.1 Ilumatobacteraceae bacterium | reverse complement strand
TGACACGATCGACCGCCATCACTGCTCCCTTCCAGGCTTGAGGGCGACCACGTAGACCAGCGAGAGCACGGCCCCGATGCCGAGCAAGATGACCGAGATCGCAGTGCCATAGCCGAGTTCTTGCTGGCGGAACGCATAGCGGTACATGAACACCGGGAGGGTCTCGCTGTCGGTCCCCGGGCCCCCGCCGGTCAGGACGAAAACCATGGTGAACACCGACAGGGTGGGGAGAGTGATCAACATCAGGTTCGTGAATGCCGTTCTGCGAAGCAGTGGGAGCGTGATGTGCCACAAGGTTCGGGTGAACGAAGCGCCGTCGACCTTTGCAGCGTCGTACAGGTCCTCAGGGATGTCGCCCAGAGCGGCTGAGTACACGAGCATCGAGAAGGCCGTGGCTCGCCAGATGTCGGCGAGGATGACACCGAGCATTGGTTGGTCGATGAGGATCTGTTGCTGTGGCAACCCGAAGAACGACAGGATCGCGTTCAAGAGACCCTCGCTCGAAAGAAACGAGGTCCACATGAACCCTGGAACAATCTCGGGGAACACGTACGCCGCGAGCACTGTGACTCCGACTGCGACGCGCATGACGCGGCCGCGACGCTGCATCAGCAACGCGATCGCCAATCCCAGCAAGTTCTGCCCAACCAAAGCAGAGAAGACCACGAACACAAGCGTCAAGATCAACGAGTTCGGCAGGTCCGCTGAGTCGAACAACCGTCGGAAGTTGTCGAACCCGATCCACTGAGGGTTGGCAGCCTCGGCGCCGGTGAGCCGGGTATTGGTGAACGAAAGGTAAAGCGCGTACCCGATGGGTAGGAGGACGAACACCGCCAGCAGCACGATGGCTGGGGCCATCGGTACCGCCCAGCGAGCGTTCTTGCGGATGGGTCGCGCTCGCGAGCCATCCGCAAGAACTTCTGACAACACGGTGGTCGTTCTACCCTGCGTAGTGTTCGGCGCCGACGGTGGCTGGCATCTCGTCGTTGTACTTGGCCACCGCTTCTTCCGGCGACTTCTTACCGAGGGCAACATCTTCGATGATCCCAGCGAGCAAGACCTCGACCTTACCGTTCTGCTCGGTCAGCGGGATGTAGTGGGCGTACTGAAGCAGTGCGGTGAAGTCGCCTACTGTCGGGCGGTCTGTGTATTCGGGCATTGCTGCAACATCGTTGCGAACCGCCAGCTGCGATGAGTTGACCGAGAAGCTGAGGGAATGCTCGACACCCACAGCGAACTCGATGAACTTCTGGGCGAGCTCGGGGCTGTCACTCTTGGCTGCCCGCACCAAGCCGGGTCCGCGAAGGCCCATCGTCACCTTGCCCGCTGCACCACCAGACTGAGTTGGGATGGCGGTGATGCCAAGAACGTCGCTCCATTCAGGCCATTCGTACTGACCTCCTGGGAGCCAGGCAAATGACATCCAATTGCCGTCGAGCACGAAGCCCAGTTGCGTGTCCTTCATCCAGGGTCCGATGTAGGACCAGATCTGGGCATTGAGCACATCTTGGGTTGGGGCTGTGAGCTCTGCGCTGTAGGAGTCGCTGATGAAGGTCATGGCGTCGAGGAACCCCTTTTCTGCTGGCTGCCACTTGCTGGTCGCAGTGTCGTAGAGAACGTCGTCGGTCCCGTACATGAGCGGCTGGAACGTCTTGAGGATTGCATCAGTGATGCCCGAAGCCTTGCCTGCGTACAGGTGCATCGGTATCGCATCAGGCACGTTTGCCTTGATGGCCTCTGCCGCCGCGGTGAGGTCTTCCCAAGACTTCGGTTCCCACGGAACGGGAAGTCCGGCCTTCTTGAAGACATCCTTGTTGTACCAGATGCCGATGTCGTTCGAAGACCACGGGACCATGTAGGTGCTGCCGTCCGCCGAAACGGAGCCGCTGCGGACCGCCTCCGGAAACTGGGCTTCCCAGTCCGGCCAAGCGGCCAAGGCGTCGTCGAGGGGCGCAAGGTAGCCAGCGGCCGCATCTGCATCAACCCAGTTCGGACTGAAGTACATGACGTCGGCAACGTCATCGCCGGCCTGGAGTTGCAGCTGCATCTTGGTGTGGTAGTCGTCATCGGATGCGGTGATCGAGATCAGCTCGACGTCGACACCCGGATTGGCGGCCTCGAACGCCGTTTCCGCCGCCTTCAGGGTGGCGTCCGGTTCGGGAAAGCTGCCGGTGGAGTTGTACGCCACCGAGACGACCTGCTTCTCGGCCGCGGGGTCTCCGCTCGTCGCGGTGGTGTCGTTCGTTGTGCCGTTACCCGATGTGGTGCCCGAGGACTCGTCGCTGTCACCGCCGCAGGCGACGACGAGCAAGCCCGCGGTGAGAACGAGCGAAGCGAACCTCGCGGTGCGTCTTGATCGTGTCATGAAGTGTTCCTCCCCAGTGTCAGACGTCACGTCTGCCCGACATGATCCTAGCCTCATCATTGATCGTGTCAATAGTGAGGTTCCTCCAAACCAGGCGTCGCAGCGACGCCCAACCATCCCCGGCTGGACTCACCGACGAGCAGCCAACGAGCACTATTGCTCAGATCAATACAAAAGGGTATGCTCGTTCGATGCTCATCGAGTACCTCACGTTCAGGATCGATCCGAGCGAGCGAGATGGCTGGATGGCCGTCGATGCGGAGACTTGGAGCCGCTTTCTCGAGCGGCAGAAGGGTTTCATCGGTAAGCAGCTGTGGTCCGAGCGTGACTGCCCCACCAAGATTCACGCCGTGATCACCTGGGCGGACGAGGCATCGTTGAACGCCATCCCTCAGGAAGAGCTCGCAGCCGTTGATGCAGCGATGGGCCGCTGGCTTCGTGATCCCACATGCCGGATCTTCGACGTCATTCGCAACTGTTGAGTCGGTGAATGTCGTCGGCGATGAGGAGTTGGATCGCGCCGCCGACCACACGGACGCGGTGACATGTGAGATCGACGATCGCGGGGGCACCCTTGGCCACCCCGGTGATGAAGTCGAACCGACCGTTGTGCTTGGCGCACTCGATGGTGGTGCCGTCGACGAACCCATCGCCTAGGTGCACACGTCCGTGTGTACAAAGCCCATCCGTCGCGAAGTATCGGTCGTCGGCGGTGCGATACACCGCGAACGTTCGGCTGCCATGATCGAAGCGAATCACATCGGCAGGCTCGATTCCCTCGGCGGGGCACACGTCCACCCATTGCTCGCTCACGACGACGCCTCATAGGAGCGCTGAGGGAGCGCGCGTCCGACGTAGTACATCGGGTCCTTCGCTTGGCGGCGCAGTGTGGGAATGATCTCCCGGTAGGCGTCGAGAAGTCCGTTGTAGGCGGGCGGCAGGTCGTATGCGACGGCAGCATGGAGCTGCGGCAACGCATGGTACGGGACCGTGGGGAACATGTGGTGCTCGGTATGAAAGTTCATGTTGAGGTACAGGAATCGATTGACGGGATTCATCAGCACAGTCCGTGAGTTAAGTCGGTGATCGAGCACGTCCTCGGCAAGTCCGGCGTGTTGGGTGAGTCCGTACACCACAAGGAGCCATCGGCCGTAGAGCGAGGGCAATCCGATGAACATCAAGGGTTCGATACTTCCGATGGCAACCGACCACACAACGACGGCGGCCCAGGTCGCACCCATCGTCCGTCCGGACCAGATCGCCCGGCGGTGCTCGGACTCGGGGATGTAGACGCGCTCGTCGTCTGTCAGCCGCCCAACCAGGTTGGCGGCGATCTTGCGGGCCTCGCTGATGGCGCTGCGAAGCGCAACGAACTCCACCGCGATCTTCCACAGCGGCGTTGGCCGCTGCACCGCGATCTCGGCATCGCGGCCGACGATGATCGTGTCGTCGTGGTGTCGGGCGTGGCTCCAGCGCCATGACACGGGTTCACGCAGGGTCATGAACGACGCGATCTGGTAGAGGATCGAGTTTGCCCACTGCGCCTTGAACGCCGTGCGATGGCCGAACTCGTGCCATCGCGCGTCGCTTGCCGATCCGTAGAGCGTTCCGTACAACGCGAAGGCGGGAAGCGTCCACCAAGTCCCCCACGCGCGGTGGGCAAGCACGCCGGTCACGCCGAGCAGAACCAGCCAGACACCCGCGTCGCGCGCTGCGCGGCCATTGCTGCGCGCGACCAGCTTCTTCATCTCGACTCGGGAGATCGGCGGCCTGTACCACTCGGCCAACGCGAGACCGCGCGCGCATGCTCGTTCAGCCTCAGGTCCCGTGAGCGAGTAGTTGCGCGCCGACATCGAGCCTGCAGAAGCGTGGGTCATCGGATGGGTTTCCCCCCTGTGGCGGTTCGCTTCGCTCCCGGCACCTGCGGCGGGGTCCGTCGCTTCGACCTCGGTTGCCTCGCAGGAGCGTGCTCGCCCGGGCTGCGATCTTGAATCGCCTCGACCTTCGTCTCGATCAACAGCACACGGGAGCGTTGCTTTCCCGTCGACCGCAGACGGTGCGGCAGACGCGACGGATATGAGATCGAGTCGCCAGGACCGAGCCTGGTGATAGTGCCATCGATGTCGATCTCGACGTGCCCGCGAATCACGTAGGTGGCCTCGAACCCGTCATGGGTGAAGTACTCGAGGAACTCGCTCGGGAGTCCGTCGAACTCGAGGAGGTGGAACGGTGCCCCGCCGGCGAGGAGGAGGTGACATGTCGACTCTGTTGGACTGGAGTCGACGTCGACCAGGCGAACGTCGGCGGCGCGCACGACCAAGGGACGGTCGTTGACGATGGTCCCACCGAAGAACGCCTGCGGCGTGGTGTCGAGCGCTTCCGCGATGCGGTGGAGCGACATCAACGATGGTCGGGCGCGACCGTTTTCTACCTGCGACAGGAACGGCTGAGAGAGGCCGACTTGGCGCGCCAACGCCACGAGCGTCAACGAACGCGCAAGGCGTCTTTCGCGAATCACTCGACCCAGCGCGGTCCAGTCCTCGGTCTCGGTTGGTGTGTTCTGCACGGCAACAGTGTGGCGCATCACCGCAACAGGGGAACGACGTCGTTCATGAATCTGCCCATCTGTTCGACGGCTTTCAAGTAGGGATCGCCAATGAGGTGGGGGAAGAGGGTGAGGCACTCGACCCCGAGCAGGTCTCGATACATCTGCACTCCCTCGGCAACTTCTTCGGCAGTGCCCACAAGGATGGTCTTCTGGTCGATGGACTCCTCGAGAGTCGGAATGAGTCCGGGCGGCGCTGGCCGGCCATCGGGCCCCATGTATCCCCGACTCCACCCATAGGGGCCGAGAAACTTCCAGAACTCGTCGTGACCGTTGCGGGCGGTTCCCAAAGCCTCTTCGTGGGTGTCTTCGATACGGACGCTCAGGACGAGCATCCGCTGTTCACCGATCGCCAAGCCAGGGCCGTGCGTCTTTTCATGGAGCTCGCCGTAGCGATCCCACATTCGTTTGATGAACGTCGGGTGCTGGTTCCAGAACACGGCACCGTGGTTCACGGTCGGCACATACTCGACGGTCGGTGGGCTTGTCGCTGCCTGCCAAATCTCATAGGGGTAGATCGGCCGTGGCACCAATGTCAAGGCCGTGACGGTGCTTCCTCGGTCAGGAATGCCGGGGGCAGGGAGCTGGAAGTGCTTGCCAGTGAAGGAGAACCGCTCGGAACGGAGCGAGAGACGTACGATCTCCATTGCCTCCTCGAACCACTCGCGGTTGCGTGCGTCGTCGGCGGCTTGGTCCGGGTTGTCGGCAGATCCGATCGAGATGTGATCGGCGTTGAGGTGCAGAAGCTCGCGCGGAACAGTGCCTCGACCGACACCGAGGATGCCGCGGCCGCCCGACAGGTTGTGCATCGTGGCGAAGTCCTCGGCGAGACGAAGCGGGTTCCACTGGGGCACCACGTTGAACATCGTGCCCAGTCGGAGCCGCTCGGTGCGCGCCGCGATCCACGTCGAGATCAACAGGCCGTTGGGGATGACCTCGTAACCCTCATGCTGGAAGTGGTGCTCAGTGGTCCAGAAGCTGTCGAACCCGAGGCGATCTGCGTCCGTCGCGGCATCGATGTAATCCAGGGTGGCCTTCCAGCACGCTGCGTTGCTGTACCGCCGGTCCATGGGATTGGGTAGCCCAGCACCGGCGTCGGTCATCTCGACTCCTCCGAAGAGAAATGCACCGAACTTCATTCCAACATCCCTCCGTCAGTCACGACCGGTATCGACCCTAGCAGAGAATATTGATACGTTCAATACCTTCGGACAGCCATCTCGGCGCGAAGTGAAAAATGGCCTGAGTCAATGCAGCGCACCTGTCGAATGGTCTCGGGGTGAGCCGTCACGGGCCGCCGTCGAGGGCAACGAGTGCGGCTGTGACCAATTGTTGTGGTCGGAGCCCAAAGAGGCCGTAGAGCTCATTGATCGTTCCCGATTGGCCGAAATCATCGACGCCGACGGCCACGGTCCGTTGGCCGAACACCGACCCCAGCCACGCCATCGTGTGGCTGGCCGAGTCGTGGGCGCTGATGATCGGAAGCCGACGTTCGTCCGGCTGGAAGAGTTGCGCCAGGTGGAAATCGTTGGATGCGCGTCGGGCTCCGTTCACCGCATCGCGTCGACTGTCGGCCCAGCCCCTGTAGAGCCGTCCAAGGTTGGTGACGTCGATCAACGCTGCAGTCACACCTTCCTCCTCGAGCTCGGCGACGGCGGCAACAGCTTCGGGCATCACGGCGCCCGAGGCGGCGATGATCACATCGGCGGGTCTGGTGGGTGAGATCAGGCGGTACCCACCGGCAAGGACATCCGACCGGAGTTGCTCGCCGCCGAGACGGGCGATCGCGGCGTCGAATGGCGCCTGGTCGATCGGCCGTGTCGACAAGCGCAGGTACAGCGACGCGCCGAGTGGCGAGCCGAGATCACGCAACCCGTCACAGAGGATCCAGTCGACAGCGGTCGCGTACGCCGGCTCGGCGCAGCTGAGACCCGGGAGCTCGAGGCCGAGAGAGGCGGTAACCGTGCTCTGATGTGCGCCGCCCTCTGGCGCCAGGCTGATTCCTGACGGGGTGCCGACCAGGATGAAGCGCGCACCGTTGTAGAGCGCGTAGATCAACGCATCGAGCCCGCGGCACACGAACGGGTCATACACCGTGCCGATCGGCAGGAGGTGCTCACCGTGGAGATCGTGGCCGAGGCCAAGCGCGTGCAGCATCAAGAAGAGGTTCATCTCTGACAAGCCGAGCTCGATGTGTTGGCCGCGAGGCCCTTGCCTCCAGCGCAGGAGCCTGCCGTCACCAAGGAAGTCAGGTGTTGGTTCAGGGGCGAACACCCCCACCTTGTTGATCCAGCCACCGAGGTTCGTCGACACCGATACGTCCGGTGACGTGGTCACCATGCGACCGGCCACGTTCTCGATGGCTGAGAGGTTCGTGAGAATGCGGCCGAACGTTTCCTGAGTAGAGACCGGCTTGGCCGTGAACACGCCGGTCTCGACGGGCACTTCGACGGCGGTTCGTCGCCCAACCGGATGATTGTTGATCCGACCGCCGACCTCTGCGCACCAGCGTCCGGCGCCCGTCGCGGAATCGAATCTGTCCCACTCGGTCTCGGTGGTCAGGCCGGAAGCGTTGCGAAGCTCGGCGATCTGTGCAGAACTGAGCAATGCGGCATGGTTCAGGGGATCGCCGGCCATCGGCAGGCCCCAACCCTTGATCGTGTACGCGAAGACCACGCTCGGTCGGTCGATCACCGCGTCACAGGTCCGGTAGGCGCGAAGCAGTTCACCGAGGTCGTGCCCGCCGAGGTTCTGAACGAGGGGGCCGAGATCGTCGTCGGAGATGCCCCCCACGAAGGACCGGACGTCGTCGCCGCCGCCAGCCAGGAACCGCGTGCGCAACTCTGCCGAGCGATGGGCGAACAGGCTCTGATACTCCTCGTTGGGCATCGCGTCGATGTAGCGGCGCAGCGCCTCGCCACCGGGACGAGCGAACGCCTCCTGCAAGAGACGGCCGTACTTCGCTTCGACCACGTGCCAGCCCGATTCACCGAAGAACCTCATCAGCTGTCGCGCCTTCATATCGGGGACCACTCGATCGAGGCTTTGACGGTTGACGTCAACGATCCACATCACGTTGCCGAGTTCGCGCAGCGCTGGGTCTGCTATCGCTTCCCAGATGTTGCCCTCGTCGAGCTCGGCATCGCCCACCAGTGAGATGAAGCGGCCGCTCCGTATCGGCGGAAAGTGCGCTGCCACGTAGCGTCGCGCGGCGGCGGCGAACAGCGGTGCCACGGCTCCGAGTCCGACTGATCCTGTCGAGAAGTCTGCAACGTCGGGATCCTTCGTCCGACTCGGGTAGGCCTGGAGACCTCCAAGTGAGCGCAGCCGTGTGAGGTAGGAACGGTCGAGTTCGCCTGTGAGGTACTTGATCGCGTGGTACACCGGTGACGAGTGGGGTTTGACCGCCACCTTGTCGTCGCCGGTGAGGTGGCCGAACCACAGTGCCGTCATGATCGACACCATCGAGGCGCTCGACGCCTGGTGACCGCCCACCTTGATGCCCCCAGCATCAGGCCGATCGTGATTCGCGTAGTCGACCATGCGCGCAGCGAGCCACAACACCCGTCTCTGGATCTCGTCGAGGACATCGAGATCGATGTTGTCGACGCTGTCGCCCGCGTCGGTCTGCTCAGCGACCGAAGTCAAAGTCCCTCACCTCAGCCAGCGCCTCACCGAGGGTCGTCACGCTCCCTTCGAACAGGTCCCTTCCCAATTCCGCGGTCGCGCCTCGCGGGTCGCCGATGTGGCCATCGGTCCCGAAGTCGGACGCCAGCCAACCGAACGAGACTCGCCCACCGAATCGGACATGGGCATTCGCCGCAAGGGCATCGGGGACGTTGCGCGTCGCCGCGGTCATGTCGACGAGGTCGGGTCGGAGATGCAGCATCAGTGACGTTTCGTCTGCGCCACCATGCACCCCCATTCCGAGCTCATCCACTGGAGACGTGCCGCCCTGGTCCGGTGGTACGCCGGGATGGGCGAGGAACGTCCGCAGTCCATGCGCGAGTCGAAGCTCGCGGTTGGCCGCGTTGAGCAGGCCCGTGTTGCCACCATGTGCGTTCAGGAACACCAGCCGGTCGGCGGGCAGCATCGATACACAATGACCCAGGTTGTCCAACACCATGAGCATCGTGTCGGCGGACATCCAGATGCTCCCAGGGAAGCCAGCATGTTCATTGGACTTCGTGTACGCCATGGTCGGAAGTAGCCACAGGTCGAGCTCATCGCCGTACCGATCGACCACCGCGTGCGCCACGGCGTCGGCGATCACCTGGTCGGTGTTGATCGGAAGATGCGGACCATGCTGCTCGACCGCGCCCATCGGCTGAATCACAATGGAGCGGGGACCGACCAGTTCGGTGATCTGCGTCCATCGAAGGTCGCCGAGCTCGCGTGATTGGTGGGCCATGGCGGGCGACTCTATCTCAGTGAAATTGATAGTATCAATACCTGGACCCAGCTTTCGACCGGAGATCGGCTGGAGGAAGGCAACGCCATGACCGAGTTCGATGTCATCGTGATCGGTGGAGGGCACAACGGACTGGTCTGCGGCGCGTACCTCGCTCGCGCTGGCATGCGGACGCTGGTCCTTGAAGCGCGTGCTTCGGTGGGTGGTTGCGCGTCAACCGTCAACGCCCTCGGCGCTCGCGTGAACATCTGCAACTGTGATCACGCGGTGTTCCGGACCACCCCGATCTTCGACGAGCTCAACCTCGCGTCGTTCGGACTTCGCTACCTCGAAGTCGACCCACCACAGATCTCGGTACCCTGGGCCGGTGGCCCGGCGTGGCCGATCTTCCACGACCTCGATCGAACAATCGAGGGGCTCCAGTCCACCTATCCCGGTGAAGTCGACGGCTACCGCAGGTACATGAAGGCGGCCGCTCCGGTCGTCGAACTCGCCTTCGAGGCAGCGCACCACGTGCCCCGTCGACGAACACTCCTCCGTCTTGCTGCCCGTCGTCGTGGCGTCGGTTTGACCACGCTGCTGTCATGGAACCGCAAGAGTGCTGCAGATGTCTTGATGTCATTCTTCCGATCCGATGCCCTCCGCGCCCCTGCGGTCGTGGTGGGTCCCGCCGTGTGGGGCGTGTCCCCGTACACACCGGGGACAGGGCTGGGCGCGCTGACCTACGCGATGAAGCACGTCGCTAGCGTCGGCCGGCCCGTTGGTGGCAGTGGCGCCTTGACCGATGCAATCCGCGGGGCGTTCGAGGCAGCCGGGGGGGTTGTGCGCTGCGACGCGCAGGTGACAGCGATCCAATGCGAAGGTTCACGGGTGCGCGCCGTACAGCTCGCCGACGGAACCGAGTTCGATGCGCCGACGGTCGTGTCTGCATGCGATCCTCATTCGACGTTCTTGCAGTGGCTCCGTGATCCACCGCCCCAGGCGGATCGGCTCATCCAGAAGTGGAAACACAGGCCAGTGGTCAGCGGGTACGAATCGAAGATCGACGCGGTCGTGGCGTCACCACCGCACCTGCGCGCCCTCGACCCAGGCCTGCCGGATCGGCTTGGCTTCGATCCCCTTCACGCAACGACGATCATCGCGCCAGGACTGGACGGCATCCATGCAGCCCACGCGGCGATGGCGTACGGACGCGTCGCCGACAAACCGATGCTGTTCGCGAACGTCCCCAGCGCCCTCGATCCCACGATGCGCCTGGCATCTCCTGAGTCGATCACCGGCGGCGACCACGTCTTCAGCCTCGAAGTGCTCTTCACCCCATATGCGCTCACCGGTGGATGGCCGTCGTCGACCGAACCGACCCGATGGCTCGAGGCGTTCGCACAGCACGCCGAGCCAGGGTTCCTCGATGGCGTTCGACGAATGCGCGCGATGACACCCGACCGATACGAAGCCGACTTCCACCTTCCGAAGGGACACGCCACCAGCTTCGCCGGCGGAGCGCTCGCCGCGTTCCTCGGCACCGACCCCGAGCTCACCCGGTATCACACGCCGGTGACAGGTCTGTACCTCACCGGCGCCGCCACGTTCCCTGGAGCAGGAGTCTGGGGTGCCTCCGGCCGCAACGCGGCTCACGTTGTGATCGACGAGTGCACCCAATGATCGGGTCCCCCGATGGCGAACTCGGGCATCGGAGAAGCCACTGACCGCCAGAAGGATGTGACCCGTCGCTACAGGTAGAGCTGGCGGGCCTTGTCGGTGCACTCGTAGAAGCGGTCGTTGTATGCCTGATCGAAGTTGGTGTACCAGTTCAGCCCCTCAAGGCACGCAGGATCGAAGAACTCCGATGGCAACCCGTATGGATCCAGCTGGCCCGAAGACACCAGCGCCAGGAAGCACGGCGAGGTCTGCGTGACCAACGCTGCGAAGTCGGCATCGGGCATGGTGTAGATGTCGGCCCAATAGGCATCGGCCGCACCACACTCTGGGAACCGGAGTGGAGCGCCGACATAGTCGGGATCGATGCTGCCGTCGGCAATGCCGGCCTGCAGGCACGGCAGACCAGCCGTCGCGTCGGCCAGTG
>JAYVVY010000275.1:0-2757 GCA_043786575.1 Ilumatobacteraceae bacterium | reverse complement strand
AGCACCTGGAAGTCATCGTGACCGAGGGCCGCCAGCTCGCGGGCACACCCCAGGCCGCAGGGGCCCGCGCCGACAATGACAATTCGGCCCGTCGACATTCGCCGAACGCTAGCCGCCTCCGACCCCGACAGACAGCGGCAGGAGTGAACTCGTGGTACATTCTGGTTCGTCTATTCGCATTGATGGGATTGCGCGATGAGAAAACACATCTCCAATGCCGCGTTGGTGTCCGCCGTGGTTCTGTCGTTCACCCTCGTGGTGTCCGGGCAGGCTGTTGCTCGGCCCGCGATTCCCGTGTGCATCACGCCGACCGTTACGCCCATCGCGAACAACGCTCTCGCTGGCACGACGACCGACACCCTGACGGCCGCTGTCAGCATCCTCACTCCTACTGCCACGCCGACCGACACCCCCACCGCCACGCCGACCGACACCCCCACGGCCACCCCCACCGCCACGCCGACCGACACACCCACCGCCACGCCGACCAACACCCCCACGGCCACACCCACGAACACGCCGACCTACACCCCCACGGCGACCCCCACGAACACGCCGACCAACACCCCCACGGCGACCCCCACGAACACGCCGACGAACACTCCCACAGCTACCCCCACGGCGACCATTGATCCGTGCGCGACCCCCACGGCCACCGCAACAGCCACACTGACTGCGACAGCCACGGCCACACTGACTGCGACGCCGACACCCACCACAGCCGCGGGTTCGGGTGCAGGTGGTGTGACCACGACTACAACGGCACCCACCACCTCGACGACCATCGACCGTGGCGCCCTTCCGGCCACGGGCAGCAACCCGTCGCCGTTGGCCCCCATTGGTCTGGTTGCCGTGCTGCTCGGCGTTGCGCTGCTGTGCGTGGTGAGCATTCGCCGCACCAAGACCGTCAGCTAGCACTCCGCGTTGGTGCTAGCGGGCGTGAGTTCGGGCGCTCCAGAGTTCGCGCAGCATGCTGACACCATCGCTCAGCACCCGCACCTTGCTGTCACGGCCTTCACGCCAGGTCACCGGGATCTCCTCGATGACTGCACCGGCGTTCGCAAGGCGCAGCAACAGTTCGACTTCGTAGGCGTAGCCATTCGTCTGCATCTGGGCGATGTGCGGCTGCACCACATCACGCCGAAACATCTTGAAGCCGCACTGCGGGTCGGAAACCCTGAGCGTTGTCATCAATCGAACCGCCGCACGGAACACCAGCGCCGCGGCTCGACGACCCATCGAGCGCGGAGGCTCTACTACTGCTCCCGGCAGCAGGCGACTTCCAATCACCGCGTCCGCAAACGCAAGCTGCTCGCACATCCGCGGCACGACTCCAAGGTCGCCCGCGAGGTCAGCGTCCACCACCAGTACCGCGTCGAAACGGGCCAGCAGCGCGCCGGTCCGCACGGCGGCACCCTTCCCCTTACCGCCGTGCACTGATACCAGTCGCACCTGCGGATGCATTGCTGCCCACACTTCCACGATGGCGACCGTGCGGTCAGTGCTCTGGTCGTCCACGACCAGCACCTCCCACGTGGTTAACGACATGGCGGTGAGCGTGTCGTACAGCTGCCCAAGCGATGCGCCGATGCGCAGCTCCTCGTCGAAGCAGGGCACCACTACCGACAGGCTCATCGGAAGCGACGACATCTCGCCGACCCTACTCGCCTCTCTTCAGCACGAACGCGCCAGAGCCCGGGGCGAACCCCGGGCTCCGATCACTTCAACAAGCGACCTGGCGGTCGCCGGTATTACTTGACTTCGACGGTTGCGCCGGCCTCGACGAGCTTGGCCTTGGCAGCTTCTGCAGCTTCCTTGGTGGCCTTCTCGAGCACGGGCTTCGGTGCGGCGTCGACGAGGTCCTTGGCTTCCTTCAGGCCCAGGCTGGTCAGCTCACGCACGACCTTGATGACCTGGATCTTGGCGGCGCCGGCGTCGCTGAGGATGACGTCGAATTCGTCCTTCTCTTCTTCGGCCGGGGCAGCAGCTGCGCCGCCAGCGGCTGCAACAGCGACCGGGGCAGCGGCAGTGACGCCGAACTTCTCTTCGAACGCATCAAGGAGTTCCTTGAGCTCGAGGACGGTCAAATTACTGATTTCTTCGAGGATGCTTTCCTTCGACATTGCGGTTTCTCCTAGTGAGTTCTTGTGTGTACTTGCGTGGGGTGAGGCTGCTTACGCAGCTTCCTTCTGATCGATGAGCGCCTTGAGGCCATAGGCGAAGTTGCGCGGCAATGCCTGCAACAGACCTGCGGTCTTGACCAATGGCGCCTGCAGTGCGCCCGCAAACATTGCGAGCAAAACTTCGCGGCTGGGCAGCTCGGCAAGAGCTTCAATGTCCTTGGCCGACAACAATTTGCCGCCCATGGAACCACCCTTGATGACGAGCAACGGGTTGGCCTTGGCTGCGTCACGCAGCGCCTTGGCAACTGCGGCAACGTCTCCACTGACAAAGGTGATGCCCGAGGGACCCAACAGCATTTCGTCGAGACCCTCCACACCTGCCTTCGCGGCACCCAGCCGAGCCAACGTGTTCTTGAACACCTTGTATTCGCCGCCGGCGTCGCGCAACTGGCGACGCAGGCCAGCCAACTGGCCGACTTTGAGGCCTCGGTACTCGGTGATGATCACAGCGTCAGCTGATTGCAGCTTGGCAGCGACCTCATCGACCACCGCGACCTTCTCTGCACGGGGATTTTCTGTAGTCATGTACACCTCCTCTCGCTCAACTCGAAGGTGCTCGCTTTGCAGCGAACAC
>JAYVVY010000274.1:0-7138 GCA_043786575.1 Ilumatobacteraceae bacterium | reverse complement strand
AAGGACCGCGAGAAGGGCACCAGCAAGATGTCGGCGCGCATCATCCTTGAGTCGATGCTGCTGGTCACCGGCTGGGGCATCAAGGACCGGGCTCGCGGCCTTCGTCGTCGAATCTCCGGCAAGTGAGCGTCCGTAAAGTCGCCTGGCTCGTGCGGGCGGCGCTCGCGCTGCCCTTTGTGGTCGCCCTGATTGCCCTCGCGACCACTCATTGGTCGCCGGTGCTCGACCTGGCGATGACCGAGCTGCGAGTGCGCGATGTGCTGGGCCGGCACACGCCGCTGATCGGTCTGCCGGGCCGCATCGGTACCTTCCCCAAGCAGGGCAGCCATCCCGGCCCGCTCAGTTTCTACCTTCTCGCACCGGTGTATCGGCTGCTGGGCAGTACCGCGTACGCGATGTTCCTCGCAACCGCTGTCATCAATGTCGGTGCCGCGTGGACGGCCGTGTGGGTGGCGCAGCGCCGCGGCGGCCGACGGCTGGTGCTTGGTGTTGGCGCGGTGCTGATGGTGCTGATGGCGTGGCTGGGGGCCAGCGTGCTGACGCAGCCATGGAACCCGTATCTGCCACTGGTGAGCTTTGTGGTGGTGCTGTTGTCGGCGTGGGCGGTGCTCGATGGCGATCATCGCATGCTGATCCCGCTGGTGGCCGCATCCACGCTGTGCGCACAGACCCACGTGCCCTACCTCTCGCTGAGTGTCGCGCTGTGTGTGGTCGCGTTTGGGGCAGTCGGTTGGCGGTGGTGGCGGGCGCGGACGGCGAGCCGGTCCGAAGCGAAGTCTGTGGTGATCTCGGTCGGTGTCGGTGCAGTGTTGTGGCTGCCGGTGTTTGTGGACCAGTTCCGCCGCGACCCGGGCAACATCACGATGCTGCGGCGGCATTTTCTCAACCCACCGGAGCCTCCGGTGGGGCTAGGTACCGGCATCAAGACGGTGTTGGCCCACTTCGACGTCACGCACATCGTGTCGGGCTCGCTGGGCCGCAGCGACTACTTCATCGACAACCTCGACTCGCTTGCCGGTGGTCGCTGGGCGGTTGGTGCGCTGGTGTTGTCGGCGTGGCTGGTAGCCGCTGTCGTGTCAGTGCGCCTGGAAGACCGGCGGATCCTTCGTCTGCACGTGGTCGTCGCCGTTTCCACGGCCATGGCGTTCTTCTCCACAGCACGGATCTTCGGCAAGGTCTGGTACTACCTCACCCTGTGGTCATGGTCGATCGCGCTGCTCGCGGTGGCAGCCGCCATCTGGACGTTTGTCTCATGGTGGGAAGCCGGGGGGCGCGTGCGGTTGCCGATGGGCCGCATCGCCACCGTCGTCATGCTGCTGGCGGGCGTCGTGTTCGTGGTGGATGCTGCGCGGGTGGACCCGCCGGAGGAGCGACTGTCGCGAGTGCTCAACGTGATCATCAGCCCGACGGTGGGGGCGCTGCGCGATGGAGTGGGTGCCGCGGACGGATCTGACGGCGTGTACGCGGTGATCTGGGAGGACGCCTACTACTTCGGCTCCCAGGGTTATGGGCTGATCAGCGAGCTGGAACGCCGCGGTTTCAACGCCCGCGCGTACGAGACGTTCCGCGTACCGGTGACCCCGCAGCGCATCATCGACCCGGCGCAGGCCACGGCGGAGGTCGCGCTGGTCACCGGCATCTACATCGACGAATGGCGGGCGCGCCCCAACGTCGTCGAGGTCGCCTACTTCGAACCGCGTTCAGTGGAGGAGCTTGCCGAGTTCGCGCAGTTGCGTGAGGAGTCGCTGGCGATGTTGCGCGAGGTCGGCCTCGACGACGTGGCCGCGCTGGTCGACACGAACCTGATGGGTGCCCGCCTCGACCCCCGCCTGCCTGCCGCGGTGGAGCCGATGCTGGTGCGCATGCTGGTGCTGGGCGAAGCAACCGCCGTCTTCATCGCCCCGCCCGGCTCGTTCTAGATCATGGGTCGTCGTGACGTGAGCATTGTCGTGCGTCGGGTCGAGTACGCGAATCTGTTTCATGTCCTGACCGAGGTGTACGGCGCGTGGCTGACCGCTCGACTTCACGGTAGGCCAGCGCAGAGCGCAGCCGTCATACTCGCGGATACTCACCCAACGTGCCCCCTCGACGCGTTCTACGAGCGCCTGTTCGGTCGGGTGGACCGTGTTCCCGGATTCGACAACGGTGGTATGGCGGTCGAGGCGATCACCGGATATCTCAGCCCGCTCAACCCTGCGCCTTATCCGGCGATTGGACATCCTCCTCCTTTGCTCGATGAGTTCATCGATGACGTCATGCGTGCATTCGATGTAAACGAAACGGAGAGGTCAACATCATCGAACATCGTCTTTGTCAGCCGACAGCCATACGTCGCCCACCCTGGAAATCCGACGGGCCGGATCAGTCGAAGGGTATGCAATGAGAGCGAACTGTTAGCGACCATATCTCTTGCTCATCCCACTGCGAATGTTGTGTCGCTGCGGATGGAGACACTCTCGATTGCCGAGCAGCTGACAGTGGTTCGAGCGGCCACGGTCCTCATGGGGATGCACGGTGCCGGACTCTCCCATTCGCTGTTTCTCCGACCTGGAGCGCTCGGTGTTGTCGAGTTCTTTCCGACCTACCACTCGATGGCGTCCAACCACTTCTCCACGTTTTGCGCGTGGCGGGGCGTGAGGTCGTGGCAGTGGCAGAATCTCGATCTTGCGAACGAGGTGAGGGATGCGAAGGGCAAGCTGGCGGAGGTAACGCTCATTCCGCCGTCCGTAGCGCTCGAGGGCCTGCGAGCGCTACGCACTCCGATCTGATCCCTTTGAGCTTGCTTCGCTCAAGAGCGTCTCTTCGGCGTCTCGTTCAGGGGCACGCGGCGGTTTGGTCGCTGAAGAGGCCGTAGACGGTGTTCATGTAGTGGTCGACCAGGGGAAACTCTGCGGAGAGGTCGCGCTCGCTCAGGGCCTCGCCGCTTGCATACCAGCGGCTGAGGTACCCCTCGTACACGATGTGCTGCGCCGCCGAGTAGTCACCGGCGATTGCTGCCCGCATCACCGGTTCGATAGCCGCGTCGTTGCCGCGCAGCACACTGTCGTCGATGGTGATGATCCCGTCGGCGAGTTCCTGTGCCATCCGGTCTGCGTATTCGACGGCAACGCCTTCCTCGTCTGCTGGCAGTTCGCTGGCCAACGCGATCAGGCAGAACTCCTGGTTGGACAGCAGTGCTGGCGAACCCTGCACCTGGAAGATGCGGCTCTGCTCGGTGCCGTCGGCGCGGCGGCCTTCGCCCAACTGGCGAATCATCACTTCATCGGTCACCCGGAACTCGATGTCCAGCGCCTGCAGGCGCATCATGACGGTTGAGCTGAACGGCTCGAAGATGCGAACTTGGGACACGTCGTACAGCACCGGCTGCACATCGCTCAGCTTCTCCAGCTCTGGCATCACCCGGCGCAGGATCGGCATGGATGAGTAGAACGCGACAGGTCCCTGCGGCTGCGCGAAGTAAGGGATAGCTGCAACGCTGAGCACCACGGTCACCGCACCGAGCGCCCACGGCACCGAACGTGCAGTGCGCTGGTTGGTTTGGCGCTGCCGCACCCTGCGAACGAGTCGGTCCACCAGCGACCAGCCCAGCGCGAGATGCACGAAGATTGCCAGTGGCCACAGGAAGCGAACGTGATGCGACGAGAACCCGACCCGCCCAACGGTGAGCTGGCTGACGGACAGCACCGAGCCGACGACTGCGGCCACCGAGAGGGTGCACGCAGCCGCCAGCAGGTGTGCGCCTCGGCGATGGTGGTAGACGACCAGCGCCACCAGCCCGGCAACCATTGCGAGCACGAGCGCTGCGGCGATGCCCGCGCCCGGTAGGCCGGGCAGCTCCAGCTTGGGTGCCTCGGGGGTGCCGGTGAGGGTGGTGTTGGGCACGGAGGTGGAAAAGCCACTGCGGAACCACCACGGTGGCAGCGCGAAGAGCCGGGCGGTGATGCCCAACGCCTTGGCGGGCCCTACCTGCAGGTCGCCGCCGCCCGTGTTGCCGGCCAATCGACTGAGGTTGCCCTTGCCCGGCCCGAAGAACTGCTCGTAGAACGTCTGGCTCCAGAGTGCGAACATGCCGAGCACCGTCCAGAGCATGATGCGCGACCGCAGCGCGTCTTTCAGCGGTCGATGCGGCCGGGCGCGCCATGCGAGCACGAAGCCGACAGCGGCGACCGGGCACAGGATGGCCAGGATGTAGGCGAAGCTGATGTGTGTCTGAACCAGTACCGAGATGACGGCGAGTGACCACGGGATGCACCACGTCAGGCCGTCCGTCACCCCCAGCAGCAGGACAAGCAGCAGAAGGAATGGCAACAGCAAGGCGTGCGCCTGCCAGATATCGATCAGCATCTCGCTGCCCATCGACCACGCCAGCCCTGCCGCAGCAAGCAATGCCCACTGTTGCAGCACCCAACCACCGACACGGCGAGCCGCCGCGCTGATCCCAACGATGGTCAAGATGTTGACGACACCTACACCGATCGCTGCACCCGGCCCGGGGCTGAAGGCCTTTGCGAACGGCGCCACCAGATCGGCGTAGATCGGGCCAGGGTTGTTCATGTTCTCGCCGACGCTCAGCGAGGCGGATGTCCACGAGCCCAGCCATGGGTGGTGCCCAGTGAGCACATCGGCGACGCGTACGTAGAGCAGCGCGTTGTCGCCGATGGGGAACCAGTGGTGCATCAATGCGCGGACGACGGCAGCGACGATTGGTAGCAGAGCCGCCAGCAGGATGACGCGCCGCACCCACGTCTTCGGCTCAGTCGTTGTGACTGCGGGTGCTTCAGTCACGCAGCGATACCTGCGAGAAACCGGCGAAGAGCACCAGAAAGCCGATGAAGCTGGTGGCGAACGCAAGGCCTGCGGTGAGGGTGAGCGTGAAGCCGACCGAGCCCGCAACGCCCGACACCACTCCGATTGCCGTCAGTACCAGCAATGTCACGAGGGCGACGAAGGTGGTGGCTGCGATCACCAACATGCGAGCCGCGATGCGCTCAGAGAATGGCAACAGCATTCGGATGCCGTGTGCAATCAGCGAGGAGGTGTTCATCCGCGACTTGCCAGCGAAGCGCTTGCCCCGTGCACACGGCACGGTCGTGGTTGGCCGGCGCAGCGCGAGCAGCGTTGACGAGTAGCAGAGGTCGAAACTTGGGTGATGCACCGTTGCCTTCAGCGAGTCGCCGCGCTGCGCGGCGAAGTTGCCGGAGAGAACGGTGATGCCGGCGATGAGCCGGAAGAACACCCGGAACATCACGTACAGCACGCGGAACAGCAATGGCTCGGAGCGCTTCGTGCGCTCGGCCAACACGAGCGCGGCGCCGGATTCACGCAGGGCCGCCAGCAACCGCGGCACGTCCGCGGGCAGGTCTTCGCCGTCGGAATCCATCGTGATCACCACGTCGTCGTCGGCCAGGGTCGGTGCGAGATGGCGCAACCCGTACACAATCGCCCGCTGATGGCCGAGGTTGAACGGCGGGGTCAGCACCTGCACGTCGTCGAAGCCGTGCAGGGTGGACACGTCGGCGTCGGTGCCCGCCGAATCGTCGACGACCAGGAACCGGACGGGGCCGTAGACCGGGATGGTGGCAGCGATCACTTCTTCCCGCAGCCGTCGATACGACTCGGTGTCGTGCAGCATCGGGCTGACGACCCAGATCACGCCACGGTCCTGATCACGAGTTGGCGGGCTTGGTCAGGAGCGCGACGACCGAGGTGCCGGCCGGCCAGATGCGCCGAATGGCCGTTGTGCCGCGGCTGAACAGTTCGGCAGCGCGGTCGATGAACCGGGGGAGCGATGGGAAGTCGGCATGCTCACGCTCGCCGCGCTGTACCTTACGAACGGCAACCAGTGGCAACAGTTCGGGGAACAGGTAGGCGCTGGAGGTCAGCTCGAAACCGGCCATGGTGGCGAGCGATCGAACCTGGCGACGTGAGTAGCGCCGGTGATGGCCGAGCGCGGTGTCCCACGAGGTGAACGCCCACTGGAATGCGGGCACCGTCAGCAGCAGCTGGCCGCCGGGCGCCATACGGGCGTTGATGGTGCTGAGCGCCGAGATGTCGTCCTCGATGTGTTCGAGCACATCGAGCATGGTGACCAACGTGGTGGCTGGAATCGCAGCGGTCATCTCACTTCGATGGTCGGTGCCGAAGTGCGCTGCCAGCGCCGCATCGAGCACCGGCGACGTCTCCTCAAAGCGGTAGGCGAGCGGACGTCCCTGTGCCACCAACCAGTCGCCCAGCTGGCCCGAGCCGGCGCCGATGTCGAGCACCGTGTCGGCACCGGAGCGTGTGGCGGACTGACCAACGAGATGGAAACGAACTCGGTGCCAAAACGTGTCGCCGGCCGTACCGGCGACCAGGATCTGCTGTTGTTCAAGAGGGGTGATCGGCTGCTGGTTCAACGGCGTCGACATTAGCGCCGCGCTTGCAGGTCGTCGCAGATTGGTGTGGTCCTGGTTGTGTGGTCGACCACGAATGACGGGCTGAGCGTGGCCTCGGAAAGGTTCGGGGCAGCGAACGCAAAGAGCGCTGGCCGACCCGCGATGGTGATGGTGAGATGGCCCGTGACCGGATCTGACTCGATTGTGACGAACAAGCCTCGATCCACGAGCGAGACCGCGGTGCCAACCACAGGATCGCCATCGATCGGCCGGTAGGTCGCCGTGGCGTCTGAACCAGACACAACAATCTCGATGGTGCCCTCGGCTGCGGTCACGCTCAGTGGCCCGCCGGCGGGGTCGCCCAAGCCTTCGATTCGTCGGACGCCGTTCGCCAGTTCCAACGGGACCCAACCGCGCTGCTCGGCGATGTACAGGCCGTCGCATTCGCCATCGATGGCGACGATGCCGTCACGCGGTGCGTCGACCCCACGTACCAGGTCGATCACCGACGGGGGAGTACCACCAAAGAGCGCATCATCGATGCCGTAGCGCATCTCGGTGAAGCCGGGCTCCTTGAGATTCTGTGTCCAGACCGCCAACGACACGTTGACCCACACGCCCCAGACCGTGAGTGCGACAACCAGCCAACGACTGGCGCGGCCCGCTGCCCAGTCGGGCAGCGTGACGACAGCGACTGCCGCTGCGGCAGGAATGACGAGTGCCGGGAGCATGTCGGTGAGGTAGCGATTGGCGATGAAGCCAAT
>JAYVVY010000273.1:0-2323 GCA_043786575.1 Ilumatobacteraceae bacterium | reverse complement strand
GTGCCGAGGCCGACTCAGGCGATGGTGCCGGCATCCTGATCCAGGTGCCAGACCAGTTTCTGCGCGACGTCGTGTCGTTCGAGCTCCCGGCTGCCGGCGCCTATGCCGTCGGCCTCGCTTTTCTGCCGGCCGACCCTTTTGATGCCGAGAAGGCGCAGAGCGCGATCGAGAGCATCGTTGCCGAGGAGGGCCTGGCGGTTCTCGGCTGGCGGGAGGTGCCGATCAGCCCGGACTGCCTTGGCAAGACGGCTCGCTCGGTGATGCCGTCGTTCCAACAGTTCTTCCTGGCTGACACCGCGGACAACACTTCGGGCCTGGAGCTGGACCGCAAGCTGTTCATCGTGCGCAAGCGCATCGAGCACGAGCTGCCGGCCGAGCAGAGCACGTACTTTCCATCGCTGAGCAGTCGCACCCTGATTTACAAGGGCATGTTCACCACGCCGCAGCTGGCGGAATTCTTCCCGGACCTGGCCGACGAGCGCATCGAGTCGGCGCTGGCGCTGGTGCACAGCCGGTTCAGTACCAACACGTTCCCGTCGTGGCCGCTGGCTCACCCGTACCGCTTCATTGCCCACAACGGCGAGATCAACACGGTGCAGGGCAACCGCAACTGGATGCGTACTCGTGAGAGCCTGCTGGCCAGCGATGTGATCCCCGGCCTCGATCGTGCGTTCCCAATCTGCACGCCCGGCGGCAGCGACTCGGCAACGTTCGACGAAGTGCTGGAACTGTTACACCTCGGTGGCCGCAGCCTGCCTCACGCGGTGCTGATGATGATCCCCGAGGCCTGGGAAAACCACGACACGATGGACGCCGAGAAGCGTGCGTTCTACCGCTTCCACTCGTCGCTGATGGAGCCGTGGGATGGCCCGGCCAGCGTGTGCTTCACCGATGGCACCGTCATCGGCGCCGTGCTGGACCGCAACGGGCTACGCCCCAGCCGCTACTGGGTGACTGACGACGACGTGGTCATTCTGGCCAGCGAAGTCGGCGTGGTTGACCTCGATCAGGCAACGATCGTGCGCAAGGGCCGGCTGCAGCCGGGCCGCATGTTCCTGATCGACACCGCCCAGGGGCGCATCGTCGACGACGAAGAAGTGAAGCGCAGCCTCGCCCAAGCGCAGCCGTATCAGGAGTGGTTGGACGAAGGTCTCGTTGAGCTCAACGAACTGCCCGACCGCGAGCACATCGTCTTTAGTCACCAAAGTGTGCTGCGCCGCCAACAGGTCTTCGGGTACACCCACGAGGAGCTGAAGATTCTGGTCGCGCCGATGGCGAAGACCGGCGGCGAGGCACTCGGCTCGATGGGCACCGACACGCCCATCGCGGTGCTCAGCGAGCGTCCGCGTCTGCTGTTCGATTACTTCCAACAGTTGTTCGCGCAGGTCACCAACCCGCCGCTCGACGCCATCCGCGAAGAGGTCGTCACCTCAGTCGGTTCCACCCTTGGCCCAGAGGCAAACCTGTTGGCGCCCGGCCCGGAGAGCTGCCGCCAACTCGTGCTGCCGTTCCCCGTTATCGACAACGATGAGCTGGCCAAGATCATCCACATCAACGACGATGGCGAGTTCCCCGAGCTGGCCGCGGTCGTCATCAGCGGTCTGTATAGGGTCGCCGGTGGCGGGCTGGCGTTGAAGCGTGCGCTGGACGCACTTCGGCGCGAGGTCGTCAAGGCCATCGGTGACGGCGCCCGCATCATCGTGCTCTCGGATCGCAACAGCGACGATGTGTACGCGCCCATCCCCAGCCTGCTGCTGACCGCTGCAATTCATCATCACCTCATTCGTGAGAAGCAGCGCACCAAGGTCGGCCTGGTTGTCGAGTGCGGCGACGCTCGCGAGGTGCACCACATGGCGCTGCTGGTGGGTTACGGCGCGGGCGCCATCAACCCGTATCTGGCGTTCGAGAGCATCGAAAGCATGGTTGCTCAAGACCTCAATGGTCTCGGTGGCATGGACCCGCACAAGGCCCAGAAGCAGTACATCAAGGCCGCTGGCAAGGGTGTGCTGAAGGTGATGAGCAAGATGGGTGTGAGCACCGTCGCCAGCTACACCGGTGCCCAGATTTTCGAAGCCATCGGTCTTGGTCGCGAGTTGATCGACGAGTACTTCACGGGCACCGTCAGTCGCCTGGGCGGCATTGGGCTGGACGAGGTCGCGGCTGAAGTTGCAGCCCGTCACACCGAGGCGCATCCGCGCCGGCCATCCGAGCGGGCCTACCGCAAGCTGGAGCTGGGCGGCGAGTACCAGTGGCGTCGCGAGGGCGACATCCACCTGTTCAACCCGGAGACTGTGTTCAAGCTGCAACACGGCACCCGTGCCAA